>JBPCKK010000015.1:0-8650 GCA_051004335.1 Chloroflexota bacterium | reverse complement strand
GCCCAAAAAGACACTCAAGCTCCGCCGGAAGCTCAGCGGGGTTTTGGACGGCACCACCGGCGCCCCCGCCACTGTAGCTCTGAGCCGGGCGCACCTTGAACAGTTGCGCACCATCTGCAACCGCATGCGCCCAGTCGCTCTGGATGATCTCGGTCTCTACCCCGCGCTTGAACAATTCATTCTTGACTCACGTGAGCGGAGTGGGGTGGCAATTGTGCTGGATGCCGACGGAGAGCTGACCGATGGGGAGGTGTCACCCGAGATCGAGCTGACGCTCTACCGCGCGGCTCAAGAAGCGCTGAACAACTGCCTACGCCACGCGAATGCCAGTGAGATCCGCGTGGATCTCCATAGTTCCCGGGATGTACTGCGGCTCCGAGTCACCGACAATGGGGTGGGATTCTCCGTTCCAGATCGTCTCGATACTCTTACCGCTCAGGGCCACCTGGGCCTCGTGGGCCTCCGCTATCGCATTGAGCGGGAGGGCGGGCGGCTGACAATCGCATCGAGACCGGGTGGGGGAACGGTGATCCAGTTGGACCTGCCGTGCGCGGAAGAAGACACATGATCCGCGTGATACTGGTTGATGACCACCGGCTGCTGCGGCAGGGTACACGCGCGTTGCTGGCCGAGGCGCCGGATATCGAGATTGTCGCCGAAACCCATGAGGGCGAAGAGGCGCTGGCGCTGGCGCGACGTCTGCATCCGGACATGGTGCTGCTGGATATTCGCCTCCCCGGACTGAGCGGCATTGACGTGGCGCGCGTCATGCGACAGGACTTGCCAGAGATCAGGATCCTCATCCTTACCGGGTATCACCACGAGCAGTATGTGCGCGCCCTGTTCGCCATTGGCGTGCACGGCTATCTCCTCAAGGACGCCTCCGGTCCCGAGCTAATCAAAGCCGTGCGCAACATCCAGGGTGGTGAGCAGGTGCTCAGTCCCGAGATCGCCGCGCAAAAGCTCCAGTCCAGCGTGTTGGCCAGCACGAGGTTGACCTACCGCGAACTGGAAGTCTTGGCGCTGGTGAGCCAGGGGCAAGCCAACAAGCAGATTGCCCAGGCGCTGGGTGTCACTACACGCACTATCGAAACGCACATGAGCCGCGTGATGAGCAAACTGGAAGCCCGCTCCCGGGTGGAAGCCATCAATGCCGCGCGCGAGCAGGGGATTCTGCCTCCGGAGGAGCAGTAGTGGGCCAGACGATCTCAGTCAATCCCATACGATCTTGTACGTAATTTCACGGACGCCAGGACGTATCCAACGGGTGTAGGCTTGGCGGCGCCTCCCGCGGGTAGGCAGTCCCAAGCGAGATCGGATAACAGTACCGCCCGGTGAGGCTGAGACGATTAGAGCTCCGAAATGGACATCGAGACTTACAAGCGCCTATCCGCTCGCACCCGCCGTGCAACTCGTGGAGATGAGCATCGACGAGTGCCTGGTCTCACTCATGGACGCCCACGAACAGCGCCTGTACACCTTTCTCCTCATGCTCCTGCGCAACCACGCGCCGGCCGAGGATTGCACGCGAGACACCTTTTGGCGGGCCTATGAGAATCTCCGCGAGGGGAAGCCGGTACATGCACTGTGGCTTTTCATGGTGGCGCGCGATCGGGCAATGGAGGAATTACGCCACCAGGTGAGGATCCGCCCTGGTCAGGGTCACGTGGAACCGATTGCCTCTACAGACGAATGTGACAACAATCACGGAGTCTGGCAAGCGATACGCCGGCTACCGGACTCGGACTGCGAGGTCTTGTATCTCTTTGCCGTGGAGTGGTTCAAGACGGACGAAATCGGGATGATTCTTCACGTCCGAGAGCGCGCCGTCCGCCGACAGCTCTGTCACGCCCGGCAGTGCTTTCAAGCTTTGTGCGAACGGTGATATGTGCCGTCCCGCCGCGTCGCGTAACGCCACAGCCAGCGGCGTGCGACAGTCCCCCAGCTGAGTAAAACGGAAAACGCCCGATTCCGTTACCGAAATTTACCCGCCCTGGGTACGTGAGCCTGCCTTAGATCTACAGGTGACGGACCAGCTCTTGAATGCGGTTATTGCCCTCGTCGGCCACGAACACATTGCCGTGTGCATCTAGCGCCACATCGGACGGTTGGCTCAGTTCGCCCACCTGGATACCTTCCTCGCCCCAGCCGGCTAGCAGCTTTCCCGCCGGCGAGAACTCTTCGATGCGTCCCGGCATCTCCGCGACATATACATTGCCGGTCGCATCCAGTGTCAGGCCAATCGGACGATTGGATGAATCAGGCTGCGGACTTATGATCGGCCACGTTGCGAGAAAGTGCCCGGTGGGTGAGAAGCGCTCGATTCGGTTGTTATAGGTGTCGGCCACCACAATGTCACCATGAGCATCAACCGCTAAGCTCGTCGGACCCATGAGTTGTCCGTCTCCGCTCCCCCGAGTAGCAAAACGAGCGAGGACCTTGCCCTTGGTTGAGAGTTTGATGATTTGCCCCCGCCCCTTGGCCAGGGTGTAGATGTTGCCGGCGCGATCGAGCGCCAGGCCGGAAAGCAAGCCGTCATCCGGCCCCAGAAGAGTCCACTCGGCCAGCAGCGTCCCCGCCGGCGAGTACTTGGCAATTCGCCCACCAATATCATCGGTAAGGTAGACGTTGCCCTGGCTATCCAGCGCTATCGCCTCCGGATCGTACAGTTGGTCGTGCGGGCGACCGGCCGAGCCGAAGGTATGTTGCACACGTCCATTGGTGGAGAACACAGTATATGCCGCATTGTTGGCGCCGCCGGTGGAGAGGATCGAGCCGGCGGGATTGACAACCAGCGAAAAGCCGAGTTGGAAGGGATCAGCGGCGACGTCGCTACCCCACTGCGCCAGGGGCTGGCCGGCCGGCGAGAGAATGTGGATGACACCGCTGGTGGCGTAATCCGGCAGATCGGCGTTGTGCGAATCAGCGAGGTAGACCCGTCCCCCGTCACCCAGAGCCAGGTGAAGCACCCCACCCAGCGGACCATGGCCAAAACCTCCAGTTCCCCACACGGCCAAAAGCTTGCCGGCATCCGAAATCTTTTCCACGCGGCCCACATCATTCGTTGCCGGCGTGAGATAGACGTCGCCACGTCCATCGGCGGCGGCAACCGGTCCCCAGGTCACGCCTGATGGGTGGGGCACGGTGAATGACCTGCCGCTGGACGTGAAGTGGTAGATCTCCGTGGTCTGTAGTGGACAGGGAGGAGGACAGCTAGCGGTGGACAGACTAGCGTACACATTCCCTCGCGAGTCCACGATAAGACCATCGGGGACAAGGTCATCGACTCGCACGGCCGGCGTCTGCCAGGTACTCATCAATTTTCCAGAGGGTGCGTATTTGTCGATGCGCGCTTTCTGATCCTTCGGCTGACCCGAACCCGCCGAGTTATCCCCTGGCGACAGTACGAAGACGTTGCCCGAACCGCCCACGGCGATTGCCGTGGCTGCGCTGGCGCTCCAATGAGAAAGTATCCGCCCCTGTGGCGAAAGCTTGAACACATCGCCGGCCAGCACATAGATCGTCCCGTGGGCGTCTACTGCTACTCCTAGCGGTGACCAAGGTAGCGGTCCCGGTCCATCGGATCCCCAGGATGCCAGAAGCTTCCCCTGTGTCGAGAACTTCTTGACTCGCTGTTCGAGCGGATCGGCAATATAGACATCGCCGGCACGGTCAACCGCGATACCGGCGCCCTGATGAAAGAGCGGCGCCGCCCGGTGCGGAACAATGACTTGCCAGTAGGGAACCGCATGCACCCGACGAGGGCCGGCATGGGCCAGAGTACGGCCAGCAGGGATAAGGAAGGCCAGCGGGAGCGCAAGAAGTAGGAGGACGTGCCTCCAAGAAGCGTGTCTCGGCATGAAGACCTTTTGGGGGGAACGGAGGAAGCGCGAGTGGATTCGCCCTTGAGGAGGATAAGGGCAAGCGGCCTAGTATACCGGCCCGTGGCGAGTGGATGCCGGGAGCACGCACCGTTCACGTATCATCAGTGGGACCAGCTGGAGAATAGTCATGCGCCGCCTGCTCTTCCTCATTCCCCTCGGCGTGCTCCTCGGGATCATCGGTTGGGTGGTCGTGGCGCGGGCAACCAGCCGGTCGATCGACGGCATTCCCTGTGACTTCAACGAGGGGTCGACCTACCATGTGCATGCGCACCTGGCCATCGTGGTCCGCGGCCAGTCGCATACCCCTCCGGCGAGTGTGGGTATTCATCCGGAGCACCTCTGCCTCTACTGGTTGCACACGCACGACGCTTCAGGCATCATCCATATCGAGGCGCCGCACCATATCTCCCCCACCCTTGGCCAATTCTTTGCCATCTGGGGCCAACCACTCTCCCGGCGTCAGATCGCGCGCTACAGCGTCGGCCAGGGGGAGACTGTGCGTGTCTATGTGAACCATCAACGATACCGTGGCACTCCCGACGGTATCTCGCTCGGCTTCCACACCACAGTCACGCTGGAGATCGGTCCACCGTTTGTCGCGCCGCAACCGGTGGTTTGGCACGGTCTCTAACCGACAAATTTTGGACAAGTCACCATTTCAGGCTTGCTAATTAGAAAATCCGTTCTATCATTAAGAAGCCGGGAGTCCGGCGCATTCCCCCTCCGCCTGTCCCCAGGCAGCGCGGTGGCACCCAGATAAGGTGGATATATGACCGACGACCCACGGCCCGGCGACGCAGCGCGCGCAACAATCGACATCACGGTTGATCCCGAAGCCATGCTCGAAATCCGCGATGAGTTACGGACCAAACTCGTCCACCTGTATCACCTGCTGCTCCTGGCGGCGCGGAGCAATCGTAAGGTTGGGGACACACCTGCCGCCCAGCGGCAGGAGGAGCAGGCGAAGCGCACGGCAATGATGATCTGGTGTCTGAACAATCCCATGCCCGAGCCGCCCTCGGGGGGACCGGAGCAGCTTATGCTGCCGTTTGATGTTGAGGAGGATTAATCAACTCCCCAGGCGAGCAAGCATTCCGCCGCGCGCCGCGCCTCGGCGGCAGGCAGCCGGTACGGTGTGGCGTACTCCACCTGAATCGGGAGTTCATCCAGCGATTCACCGCGGTGGGCAGCCAGCAGGAACTTCACAGGCAATTCGTGACACACGACAAGGATCCTGTCTTCTGGTCGCTCGACCAGGCCGGCAATCGCCGCGCCCACCCGCGCGGCCACATCTCGTCGACTCTCGCCCCCACCGGGCGGGCGGTCGCCTATCGTGTGCCGGCGCCGCCACTGCTGGTACACGGTCAACAGCTCCCCCTCAAAGTCGCCGTAGACCAGGTCGTTCAGCCGGTCTGCGACGGCGCGCGGTAGTTGTCGATCGGCCAGGGCGATATCCGCGGTCGCCCGCGCGCGTGGGAACTGGCTGGTAATGCACAGATCAATCGCCTCGCCGGCAAGTCTCCGAGCCAGCGACGAGGCTTGGTTCCGTCCAGCCGGCGTCAGTCCCACCGGGACCGCCGGACTGCCGTTCGCTCGTCCCTCGGCGCTGTAGACGCTCTCGCCGTGACGAGCCAGGATCAATTCCTTCATCCTCCAGTATGCGCCGTGGCAGTAGCCCGCTCATCCATGCAAATTGCAGTTGACAAGTGACACAGTAACGTGGTGAGATGCACCAGGAATGTTCGCCAGGCGAGGATCACCGTCCAACGGCGACATCTACACGAACGCAGTGGGAGGATCCTCGATTGGAACTGGAAATGGTGTATGACGTCCGGGATATGCTCCGGGCCTACCGGGAAAGGCCGGCGAGCGCCGCGGGCAAACTCATCCAGACAGTCGGAGTGAACGGCTGGGACGCCTATAACCCCTCCGGCGCCCTGGCACATGAAGGGCAACGCTACTTCTATGCGCGGACCGAACCCCGGGACGATGAGTTTGATTCCTGGGCGGCGCTCTTCCGCCAGGACGACGAGCACTGTTGGGAAGCAGACATAGCGCTGCCCATGTTGCGCTTGCAAGACCCTTTTGTCCAGACAATCCACGGTCGATTGATCGTCGGCGGCGTTCGTATCCTGGCCCGATCAGGAATCAAGGTATTCTTCGAGACGGTACTGCTTACCGGTGACTCGGTGGAAACGCTCAGCGAGTTCGCCCGCGGTCCCTTGAACATGAAAGATATCCGTCTGGTGGAGCTTGAACGCGGACGAGTCGGCATTTTCACGCGTCCGCTCGGCGGCGAAGGGGGCCGGGGTCGCATTGGCTACACCGAGGTCGACGGTCTGGAGCAGGTCACCACTGCGGCCATGGAGCAAGCGCCCCTCCTACCCACGCAACCGATTCCCGAGCAGTGGTGGGGAGCCAACCACGCCTGGCGGCTGTCCGACACTCTCCTCGGAGTCCTGGCTCATATCGCCATGTTTACCGGCGATGACCGGCACTACTATCCGGTTGCCTTTGTCCTCGACCGGCAGCAGAGAACTATAGTCGAGGGACCGTGGATCCTGGCGGAACGGCAGTGTTTTCCGCCGGGACCAGCAAAACGGGAGACACTGGTTGACGTGATCTTCCCCGCCTGGATGGATCGAGAGAATGGACTGCTCTACGCCGGCCTGTCTGACGCAGCGGTCGGTGTTCTGGAGTTACCCGATCCCTTCGCCCACCTAGCCGAGTAGGCACTGAGCGATTCAGCAGCCAGGTTGACGTGCCCGTCGACAACGATATCTACAATCGGATAGGCGAGGCTTGGTGGACGGACGAGCAACCTCTCGCCCTGCTGCGCACCGGGATCAATCCTCCACGGCTCGCCTACTTTCGATCCGTGCTTGCCCAGTTGGGGATCGATCCGTGTGCCCGAGCACTCCTTGATATCGGCTGTGGGGGCGGTTTCCTCAGCGAGGAATGGAACCGCCTCGGTTGCCGGGTCACCGGCCTGGATCCGTCCGTCGGCGCGCTGTCGGCGGCAAGTGCCCATGCTCGGGATGCAGGGCTGGACATCACCTACGACCAGGGATCCGGCGAGCATCTTCCCTACGGGAGCAACAGTTTCAGTATCGTCTCCTGCTGCGACGTGCTCGAACACGTGACTGATCTGGATCGGGTCATCGCCGAGGCGGCAAGGGTGCTCCAACCGGGTGGCGTCTTCCTCTATGACACCATCAATCGGACCTGGCAGAGCCAACTGGCGCTCATCACGTTCGCTCAGAACTGGCCGCCGACGCGTGTCCTCCCCTTCCGGTTGCATGACTTCCGTCTGTTCATCAAGCCGGTCGAGCTGACTGTGATCCTGAAGCGCCACGGCCTGGAAAGCAGCGGTACAGTCGGACTGCGACCCACGGCGTCGTCGCTCTCTACCGGCTGAAGCGCGGCTCGATGAACTTTGGGGAACTGGGACGAAGGATGCGCTTCGCGGTGAGCGAGAACACCCGCCTGTCGTATCTGGGCTATGCCGTGTCTGGTTCTCCGCCTCTCCCGACAGGGCCAAGACCGGCTTGATCACTATGGTCCCAGCGGTGGAAGCGACGGATTGGCCTCTCTGCCTTCGCGGTGGGTAATGAAAGCAGCAAACGCAGGTGAACAGTCGCGGCGATGACCGGTCACCCTCTGGCTCACTGCGCGCAAGATTGAAAGCAAGTTCTCGTGAATACCGTGCTTGAACTCATTGGTGCGCGTTTCCATCGTCATCAGCGCCAACTGGGCAACCGGATTCGTACAGTGCCGCGCCAGCTGTCGCAAACCGTGCGCAAACTGCCCCACCAATGGATCGCCGCGTTTCAGCGGCACTCGGGTTTGGTCGACCGCCAGGGCGTAGGCCGGATTCAGCACGGTTGCTGTTGCCGTCAAGACCACCACCGTTGCCGGACCCGGCACCGCCGCGTGCGGTTTGCCACAGCCGATTAAACCCAGACCGAACACAAGCAGTACAAGCCACGCCTGTTTGATCCTCACCGACTAGCTGACGCTGGCCGCGGTGTCAGCGTATCAAGCGGCATAGTCAACGCTCTGGCCAGTGCCACGGCAAAACGATATCCAGGGCACATCCAGGGGAGTGTAGGGCGCGTAGCGGGATCGAACCATATCCAGTAGCTCCCCGCGGAGAGGCACCCGTCAACCGAAAGAAACGTACAGCCACTGGCTCGAAGCGTCACGGCGATTATTAGTGCATGCGTATCCTTGAAGGCGAGATGGTAGGCCACGCCGAAATCAATCGGGCAATGATACACGCCTTGAGCGCGGTGCAAGCCGCACATGGCATGGAACAGCGCGTGGACCCGGTGTGGGTTTCGGATGAGGCGATGGAAGGGAGACGCATTGTGGATCGGATTGTTGATGAAGGAATTGGTGCGCGCCACCGTGACCTGGCTGGGCAGCGAAAGGGATTGACAAGGAAAGGTGGAAACTGCAACGGAACCAGCGTGTACCGCTGAGGCCGGCCCATGGAATAGGAGCACCCATAGTCCCAACAAGAGTAATCCCACAACCATCAAGCGCTTCATGCACGTCTCTCCTCTCTGTTTATGTCCCTTCACTGTAGGTATAACGCCGGCACACTACCGAATGTGCTTCATGAGCAAAAAGAACGGCCCGCCTGGCAAGCACTGCCAGGCGGGCCGCCCACTTCATCATGCGAGAGAGCGCTCCCACTCACTGGGGTCGCCGATGCCGATGTCTTCGACCCCCGCATCTCGCAGGGAGAACACCGCCCCGGT
>JBPCKK010000014.1:0-4084 GCA_051004335.1 Chloroflexota bacterium | reverse complement strand
GAATGAACTTATCGGACCGGCACAGTATGAGCCACGCGATTACTTTACTGAGATGGTGCGCCGCGTCTATCCGGTGTACCAGGATCTGCTGGCCAAGAATTCGGCGTTTGATTTTGACGATCTGATCATGGAAACGGTGCGCTATCTCCAGGAGCATCCCGAACGCCTGGAGCACTATGCCCTGCGCTTTCAGTACATCCTGGTGGATGAGTACCAGGACACGAACAGGGCGCAGTACGTGTTGATCAACATGCTCGCCGCCCACCATCGCAATCTCTTCGTCGTTGGCGATGATGACCAGTCGGTCTATTCCTGGCGCGGCGCCGATATCCGCAACATTCTCGGGTTTGAGCGCGACTACTCCGACGTATTCGAGATCAAACTGGAGCAGAACTACCGCTCCACCGATACCATTTTGCGCGCGGCCAACGCGGTAATCGCGCGGAATCTGGGCCGCAAGGTGAAGCGTCTCTGGACGGAGAACGATGCCGGTGCAATGCTGCAGCCCGTCCATGCCTACAACGAGGAGGAGGAGTCGGGATACGTTACCGCCGAGATTGGCCGCCTGCTCGACCGCGAGGGGTACACACCCGGCGAGATCGGCGTGATGTACCGAACCAACGCCCAATCGCGTGCGCTGGAAGAAGCGTTCATCCGCGCCGGTATTCCCTACGTGTTGGTTGGCGGTACCCGCTTTTATGAGCGGCGCGAAGTGAAGGACGTGGTGGCCTATCTCCGCCTGATCCTCAATCCGAACGACGGCATGACCGTGCGACGTGTGATCAACGTCCCGCCACGGAAGATCGGCGCGACCACTATACAGGCGCTCCGTCGCTGGGCCGATGCCCACGATGTGTCGCTGATGAAGGCGGCGGAACGAGCGGACGACATCGAGGAGCTTGGCGCGCCGGCTCGTCGCGCCCTCGCTCTCTTTACCGAGGCGTTGACCGAACTGCGCGCCGCACGAACCGAACTCACCGTGCTCGACCTTCTCGATTTGGTCCTGCAACGTACCGGCTACGAGCACTACATCCGTGACGGAAGTCCGGAGGGTGATGAGCGCTGGGACAACATCCTGGAGCTGCGTTCCGTGGCCCGTGACTATGCCGATGAGCCGCCGTTGGAAGGGCTGCGTTCCTTTCTGGAGAACGTTGCCCTGTTGGGCGAAACGGATGACCTGGGCGAGGGGCAGTCACGGGTGACGCTGCTGACCCTCCATGCCGCCAAGGGGCTGGAGTACCGCGCCGTCTTCCTCGTCGGCATGGAGGAGAATTTGTTTCCCCATAGCCGAAGTTTGGAGGATCCGCAACAGATGGAGGAGGAGCGGCGCCTGTGCTACGTGGGGATCACCCGCGCCCGCGAGCGCCTCTATCTCATTCATGCCGCCCGCCGCATGTACCACGGTAATACTATGGTCAATGCGCCTTCACGTTTTCTTGCCGATATCCCAGAGAGTCTCTGGGACGACGCCGGGACGGCACCGCGCCATTATCTGCGCCGTGAGTTCACCTCGGTAACCACATCCGCCTCCAATCTGTGGGATTCCGCTCCCCAGATTCCCGCTGAGCCGGTCTCTCAGGCGTTTGGAGCGGGTGATCGGGTGCGCCATCGGCATTTTGGCGCCGGTTTGGTGAAGAAGAGTACGATGACCGGCGACGATGAAGAGGTTGAGGTTGAGTTCACCACGCCCAAGGGTAAGGTGACCAAGAAGCTGCTCGTAAGCTTTGCCGGCCTGGAAGCGATTGACTAAGTGAGCGAGCGGGAGAACAACAGCCGCCGGTCGATTATCGGCGGTAACTGGAAGATGAACACGGTTATGTCTACTGCCGTTGATTTGGCGGAGGACCTGGTGCGCCGGCTGGGGGAGACATCCGGCGTGGAGATTGTGCTCTGCCCACCGTTCCCCAATCTGGAGGCGGTTCGGCGCGTCATCGAGGCGAGTCCCCTTCAGCTCGGCGCGCAGGACGTGTTCTGGGAGCAGAGCGGTGCCTACACCGGCGAGGTTTCCGCCGCCATGCTCACCGCCGTGGGATGTGACTGGGTGATTGTGGGGCACTCGGAGCGCCGCCGGCTGCTGGGCGAGAGCAATGCGGTGGTCAATCGGAAGCTGCACGCCGCGTTGCACAGCGGACTGCAGGCCATCCTCGCAGTGGGTGAAACTCGGGAAGAGCGGCAGGCGGGACAGGCGGATGCCATTCTGCGCGATCAACTGGAGCACTCGCTTGCCGCGGTAAGCGCCTCTGCTATGTCGGACATCGTCATTGCCTACGAGCCGGTCTGGGCCATCGGCACCGGTGAGACGGCCACGCCCGACCAGGTACGTGAGGCACACGCGCACGTGCGTGCCGTGGTGACGGAACTCTACGGCGCGGAGATAGCGACGGCCACCCGCATCCAATACGGTGGGAGTGTGACCGCGACCAATGCCGCCGAGTTACTGGCGCAGCCCGGAGTGGACGGAGCTCTGGTGGGCGGCGCCAGCCTCAAGCCGGATGACTTCGCCACCATCGTGCGCGCCGCCCAGTAGGTCAGCAGTTTCAACCCGTCACCATGTGAATGTAGCGCGGGGCGCCGTCCTCGCGCTGCCGGCCTATGAATCCGTCCCTCCAGCGAATGGCGTCCGCGACACAATGGCACGATGAGGAACCGGTTCGTGGGAAACGTGTCCAACCGCGAACAAGCGCACACGGCGGTCCGCTCTACATGGGATCGTCGCCTTCGCTGATTGGGGCCAGAACGTGGAACAGAACTTGCATGAACCAGTCACGCCAGGGTCATAAGGAGGTTCTACATGGCCATGAATGCGGAAGCAGTCCAAACGGGGATGGATGTGTTCGACTCAACCGGCGATAAGGTCGGCAGTATTGAGGCAATCTACGCCCTGATCCCACAGGATCAATCCGACTCGACTCCCGTTAACGGAACGGCGTCCTCAATGTTCAAGGTGGGTGAGGGCGGCGTACTCGGAGTGGGCGCCAAGCAGTTGTATATCCCCTCGACCGCGGTACAGACTGTCTCGCCTGGACAGAGCGTGTCGCTCAATTGCACAAAGACGCAGGCAGAGGCGCAGTACGCCAACACTCCGCCGTTTGTCCACGACAAGAGATAGTGGGGCGGCGCCCGTGCAGGTACCATAACCCGGTGTGACCTATTTCCTTTGTTCAGTGGATCGGACGTTAGCAGGGACATCTCACGAGTTATTGAAGAGGAGGGAAAGATGAGTACCGGTGGAATTATCGCCATCATTGTGATCGTTGTCATTATTCTGCTGATTCTGGCGGCTTTCGGTGTGATGCAATCCAGGAAACGGCAGCAGACATCGAATCTCCAACAGCAGTTTGGGCCGGAGTACGACCGGGCTGTGGAAAAGACCGGCGATCCCAAAGCCGCGCAGCAAGAGTTGGAGGCGCGTCGGGATCACGTCCAGGAACTCTCGCTCCAGCCTCTTTCGCTAGATCAGCGGAACCAGTACAGCGAAGAGTGGCGCTCCACCCAGGCACAGTTCGTTGATGATCCTGGCGGCGCCGTGAAGCACGCCGACGAACTGATCACCCAGGTGATGCAGACGCGCGGCTATCCGGCAAACGCCTTTGATGAACGCGCCTCCGATGTCTCGGTAGTCTATCCCAACGATGTGGAGAACTATCGCGTGGCTCACGGGATTGCCCAACGTGACGCCAATGGACAAGCAAACACCGAGGACCTGCGTGATGCCATGGTCCGCTATCGATCCCTCTTTGAGCAGCTATTAAAGACGTAAGTCAGACAGTTGAAGGGAGTTATGTGATGACCAACCCCGACACGCCGAATGTACCGCCGGCGAAGAATGAGAACCTGAGCACCGCCGATCTGGCCTCCACCTCGGCGGAGCAATCGGCCACGACAGATAACCAACAGGACACATCCGCCCAACAAGACTCAACCACAACGGAAAACACAGCGCCCACGTCGCTTCACGCTACCCAGTCACCGTCGACGCAGTCGAGCGAGTCCAGTGCGGACACGCAGCCGTGGCCGCCCGATACCCAGCCCACGGCAACCCAAACGGAGCAGGCGAGTACGCCGCAGCCATTGAACGCTGAGC
>JBPCKK010000013.1:0-21082 GCA_051004335.1 Chloroflexota bacterium | reverse complement strand
GACTGGGACACAAGGCGCCTCCGGGAGGGTGGGGATTGGTAGTCCACCCATACCAGATCGGCGCCTTGTTCGTCCTTACGAACATGTCAATGAATAATTCAGGCTAGCCGCACGACACCACAACGTGATCGTGGTTGGCGATCCACAACAAACGTTGTACGGCTGGCGCGGCGCCCACACTCGCTTTGTGGACGAGTTTCGGAGCGACTTTCCCGAGACGAAGATCATCAGTCTCCACCAGAATTTCCGCTCCACCCGGCAATTGAGTTTTCTCACTCCCCGTATGGCAAGCCCCGTCTGGCTGGACCGCATGCGAACTCGGACCTGCAGTTTAACCTCGCTCACTCTTTGGGATCAGCCGTGTACGCATTCGGTCGCGCGAAGGCCCTAGGGGTCGATATCGAGCATATTCGCGCGGACATCGACGTGTTGAAACTCGCCGCCCATACCTTTTCTCCCCGGGAGGTGGAGGTCCTTGCCTCTGTACCGGCGCAGCAGCGAACCAACGCTTTCTTTCGCTGCTGGACCCGCAAGGAAGCGTACGTTAAGGCGCGAGGCGAAGGATTGAGCATTCCCCTCGATAGCTTCTCCGTCTCGTTCCTGGAAAACGAAGTGCCGGGTCTGGTTGATCATCAAGGTGACCCAAGCGAGACGGAACGCTGGACAATTCACGACGTTAGCCAATCGCCGGAAACTATCGCCGCAGTGGTGGCAGAGGGGCGCGGTTGGCAGAGTCTCTACTTCCGGTGGCCCCTCGGTGGCTAATCCTGCGGTTGCGGAGCATACTGCATATGTGTCGCTCGGCTGCTCAAGCACTCCATGACCCTACAGTACATCATGCGACCGGGGCCTCTGGTCATCGACCTCCCGATTTCCGAAAGTAGGCCTGCAGGTTGTCACCCGCATAGAGCACCGAAATCGTCTCAGGTTTGTTTGCCAGTAACTCGTCGACGGTGGGTTGCACTGCCGGATTTGGATTGTGTAGGCCATCATGCAGGCTGGGGTGCCAGTAATCGATGAGAGAACAGACGGCTCCCGGCGAAAGACGTGGATAAATATGTTCCAGGATGTGGCGCAAAATCGCGTCATGATGATGCAACGAGTCATCATAGCCGCGCGCAATATTTCTATGAGTTGGCCCGCCCCAGCCGCAGTCGATGTTTATGAAGGCGATCGCGTCTGGGAGCTCGGAGGGCATCGTCTGGTCGAATCTACCCTCGTGAATCGCCGGGCGCTTGCCGCAGTAGCGGTCGAAGTTTGCTTTTAGTTCCTTCAAGGGATCGTCGGCGCCCCAGGACTTTTCAAAACTGTCGTATACGTGCAGCGTTTGTCCCTGACCCTCGCCATCGATGATCAGCTGCATGAGAACGGCCGTCGATCCAACGTACGTGCCCGCTTCGGCAAGGTCCCCCGTAACACCGTACGCCAGCACCTGACTGACCAGGTGATACAGGTTCATTCGCTGCTCGAGATTGGTCATGAAGCCCGTGGCATACAGGGGCCGGAGCCGCGCCGGGATCCCTGCTTTGTTTAAGAGTTGGTTCGCCAGGGATACCTTCCGCGAGTCGTTTCTCCAATCGAACTTATCGTCACGTATGAAGAGATTGTTCATACTTTACTGGAGTTGACCGACTGAAGTCGGGGATTCTATCAATTCCGGACCGAGTATGGCGCCGAACGCGTGATCGGGTTCGTCAGCGAGATACAACCGGATACTCGCGGCGAGTTCCTGTACTTGGGAAGTGATGCAGGTGTAGTGCGACCCCGGCACCAGATGCAGGGAATAGTCCGCGATTACCTCCTCCCATTTCCAGGCACCACGCTCCTCCTCGTCGACAGTTTCATCCTCGGCCCAGAACATCGCTGCGCTTCCCGTGTACGGTTGGGGCTGGTACCCGGCGTTAGCCCACCAATAGATGCCGAGAAGATCGTCCTGCTCTATCTCACTTGTCGGCGATGGGCTCTCGCCCGGTGTATGGGGCAAAATGCTCCCATGCTGACGCTTCCGTGGCAGAAGGCGACATGCTCCGCTGAGTATCGCGCTCAAACGGCTCGCTGCGCGGGCTCGCAATTTCCCTCGCATGCGATTTCGACGTCTGCGCAGGTTCACGTACAGTGTCCGCTGCATGTCGAGAGACATTCCGGTCGTGCGGCCGAAGGCTTCGATAAGTGTCCGACCACGGCGACGGTGGGTACTGCCTGCGCCGACGTCGATCAGAATCAGTTGCTCCACTGTCTCATCTTGCGCCCGCAGCTGTTGGGCCATTTCGAACGCCACAAGCCCGCCATCGCAAAAGCCGCCCAGGAGGTATGGGCCTGTGGGCTGAATTTTCCGAATGAGTTCAATGTAGTCGGCTGCTGATTCTTTGATGCTGTGAGGAATGGGAAGACCGCACAAGCCATGCGGCTGCAGCGCATAAAACGGACGATCCAGTCCCAGCGCCCGAGCGAGCCGCCTACAATACATTCCACTACCTTCCTGGTCACCGTGAGCGAAGAAGAGTGCCTGTTTCGTCCCGCTGGGCTGTATCGGCACGAGCAGCGTGACGGACGGGCCTGCCAGTTGACGCTGCAGGCTCTGAACCAGAGTGTCGATAGTCGAGTTGGTGAAAAGCGTCGAGAGGGGAATGTGCTTTCCTGTGGCGCGCTCGATCTCATGAATGAGCCGTATGGCGAGCAGCGAGTGCCCACCCAACTCGAAGAAGTCGTCGCGGATACCAATGGGATGGACGTCCAGCAGTTCCTCCCAAATCTGCCTCATCTGATGGTGCATAAGGGTGGTGGGAGCTGACTCCTCCCGTTCTCTCGCGGCCATGGGCTCGGCAGGAGAGGGGAGAGCATCACGATCGATCTTCCCGTTCAGAGTGCGCGGGAACGATTCAAGAAATTCGAGTGTCGTCGGCACCATGAACGTCGGAAGCCAGGTCTTCAGATGGGTGTGTAGCTGTTCCCTCGCTTCCTGTGCGGACAGATGCAAGGCGGGTTTACACGCGACATAGGCAACAATGCGTGTGTCTCCGGACTTGTCCTGGCGAGCTATGACTACACACTCTTGGGTAATCGGGTGCTGCCGAATCACTGACGCGATTTCGCCCAGCTCGATGCGGTGGCCGTGTATTTTTATCTGATGGTCGATGCGGCCGAGGTACTCGATTTGCCCGTCCGGTCGATAACGCCCGAGGTCGCCGCTGCGATACATTCGAGCCCCCGGCTCCGGGCTGAACGGATTGACCACGAACTTCGCGTGTGTCAGGTCTTCACGATTGACATACCCCCGGGCCAGCCCGGCTCCAGCCAGGTATATCTCTCCAGGGATACCGATCGGCACAGGTATCAACGCGCCATCGAGCAGATACACCTGCGTGTTTGCGATAGGACGTCCGATTGTAGGAGTCGTCCCGTCATCTCCCCTCACCGACACCCAGGTCGAGTAGACAGTGTCCTCGGTTGGCCCGTACAGATTGTTCACCTGCTGAACCGCCTGGTGTCGTAAGACATCCCTGACCAACGCTAGTGGGAGCGCCTCGCCCGCCAGGTTGACGGTTCGTACTGATGCAGGCAGTTGATGGTGTCGCAGCAGCTCTGACATGATGGAAGGCACTGTGTTGATAAGCGTGACGCGATCTCGTGCGGGATTACTTGGCAGCTGTAACAGGTCATCCACCAAAATCGTCGTCCCTCCCCAACTGAGGGGGGCGAGCAGTTCAAAGATGGAGAGGTCAAAACAGATCGAGGTCGAGGCCAACACCCCTGCCAGTTCAACGGCAGAAAATGTCTGCCTCGCCCAACACAGGAAAGCGACCGTACTTCGGTGCTCGATCGCTACACCCTTAGGACGTCCTGTTGATCCCGACGTGTAGAGGACGTAGGCGAGGTTGCTGGGTAGCGCAATTGCGGCCAGGTTGTCGACGCTTTCCGTTGCCCACGGAGTGTCGGTGTCCGTACATAGCACTGCGCACGACGTATGGAGATGCCCGGCCAAATTCTGGGTCGTGACAACGAGCGGAGCCGCCACGTCCTCGAGCATGAATGTCAGGCGCTCGGAAGGGTACGTTGGATCGAGTGGACAGTACGCGCCGCCAGCCTTCAGAATTCCGATCATGCTTGCTAGCATTTCCGGTGACCGCTCCATGCACAGGCCGACGACCGTTTCCGGCCCAATGCCGAGCGAGCGCACGCGCCGGGCGATCTGATTGGCGCGGACGTTCAACTCGCGGTACGTGAGATGCTTTTTCCCGAAGACCGCGGCTACCGCATCGGGCGTTCGCTCGACCTGTGCCTCAAAAAGTTCATGGATCGTAGTCGGAGGCACATCGAGACTAGTCGAATTCCACACATCGACGATTTCATGGAGTTCGCTGTCATTCATTAGTGAGACTGTATCAATCGTCTGATCGATATTTGTGGAAATTGCCTCCAGTACGGTCTGGAAATGTCCCAACCACCGCTGGATCGTTCCCTCATCAAAAAGGTGGGTATTGTAATCGCAGTGAATGGCAAGCCCTTGTGGCATTTCAACAATGTTTAAAAAAAGATCGAAGTTGACAAAGGCCTTGGGCGTAGGCGTGATTTCGACTTCAAGCCCGTCAAATCGTACTGATGTCCCCAGCTTTTCTAGATTGAACTGCACCTCAAGCAAGGGGAGACGCGCCGGAGCCCGCTTGACAGCGAGTTCGCGGATCAGCGTCCCGTAGGTGTGATTCTGGTGCTCGTAGGCATCGAGGAGATGAGCGCGCGTCCTGCGAAGAAAGTGCGTGAAGCCTTCGTCCTCCGGCGCTTGTGCTCGCAGCGGAAGAAGGTTTACACAATGTCCAACAAGATCCGGGGCATTGACCATTGGCTGCATCGCGGCTGGGACACCGACTACCACGTCTCGCTGGTTGGTGAGACGAAAGAGCAACGTGTCGAATGCGGCCAGGAGCGTTGTGAGGAGGGTTGCTCCGTCCTTCGCGCCTGCCCGTCTCACTGCCTGCTTCACATTGTCCGGGATGACATGGAGGACGGTGGCTCCATCAAATACCCGCGTCGCCGGACGTGGTCGATCGACGGGTAAATCCAGAAGCGGAGGCAACTCGGTAAACTGAGCGATCCAATACTGCTCCGCATCGCTCCGTGAGTCGAGGCCGGCATCATCTCTCTGTGCCAGCGCGTACGACCCGAAACTTGCCGCCGGCGCCAGGTCGGGAACGCGTCCCGCTCTTAATTCCGAGTACATCGCTCCCAGTTCTTCAAGGATGACGTTGGCTGACCAGCCGTCACAGATTATGTGGTGCGACGTGAAGAGCAGCACATGGTCCTGCTCGGCCAGGCGAAGTAGTTGAGCCCGCACGAGCGGACCTCCAACCAGGTCAAAAGGCGTCCGCGCGTCCTCCTGAATGATGCGTTGCACACTTTCCTGCTGGTCGGCCATCAGTGAGAGATCGACCATCGGCAGGGCAAGCTCCATCTCCGAATGGAATTGCATCGTGGTCCCGTCGTGTGTGAACGTCGCGCGCAACGCGTCGTGGCGCGCGACGACGCGCACCAGGGCTTCCGTCAGCAGTGCGATGTCCAGTGCGCCATTCAAGTGAATAGTGACGCCCTCGTTGTACGCACAGGAGGCCTCGGGACCCAACTGAGTCGCCAGCCATATCTCCAGTTGCGCCTCCGTGATCGGCGCTTCCGACCTTAATTCGTTTCGGACCGCAATCGGGACAGGTGGGGGACGCGCTCCGACTACGCGCGTATTGCCCGACGCGGTGGATGCGGACACCGAAGCCGACGCGATATTCCCGTCGTCTCTTGACGACTCGTCATCACTCAAGAAGTCTCCACTGCGCATGTCCGCTACACCTGCGACAAACGCCTCATACACGCGCTCGATGTCTTCATCACTGTGCGCCGTCGAGAGGAAACAGGGGAACCCTTCCTGGATGTGGACACCCTGCTCGCGTAGAAAGTAGTAAAAGAGCGTGCCAAAGCGAAATCCGCTGGGGAAGCTGAAATAAAACCAACTGGCGAAGGTTTCGACGGCGGTCGGCATGCCGGCTGCCTCGAAAAGAGTGTTCAGGCGCTCCACCAGCGCTGCGGTTCGTGCGTTCAGACGTTCTTGTAGGTCCGGTCCTGCTTGCTCCAGATGTTCCAGGACGGCTCGTGCAGCGGCCAGTGCCAGTGGGTGGCGGACAAACGTTCCCGCGAAAAAAGTCACTCCAGCCTCCGGGAAGGAGTCGTCGCCGTACTGCCAGATCCCTCCGTCGAGCGCGTCCATAAAGCTCGCCGTACCACCGAGTGCTCCGATTGGCATACCGCCGGCCAGAACCTTGCCGTAGGTCACCAGGTCGGCCTTGATGTCCCAGAGCGCCTGGATACCGCCGGGATGGACGCGGAAACCAGTTATGACCTCATCGAGGATGAGAGCACACCCTCCCTCCGAGGTAATGACGCGCAGGGAGTGCAGGAAGTCCCGTGGTTGGAGGTGGGGATGACGGCTCTGCACGGGTTCGACCATGACCGCCGCCAACTCCTGGATATTCTCACGAATCCACTGGAGTGATTCTGGCGCGCCGTAGTCGAGCACGACCATGTCTTGCACGTTTTCTCGTGGGATTCCCGGAGCAAGCGGCATGGTTCGTGGAGTACCCGCCTTGCCTACATTTTTGACCAGAACTTCATCGTAGGTTCCGTGGTACGAGCCCGCAAAGATCACCACCTTCTGCCGACCGGTCACGGTGCGGGAGACGCGAAGTGCAGCCATGGTGGCCTCGGATCCGGTGTTACAGAAGGTCACGCGCTCGATACCAGTGAGTTTGCAGATGAGGTTCGCCACCTCGCCTGCCAGCCGGGTTTGGGGTCCGATCTCGTATCCTTCCGAGATCTGTCGCTCCAGGGCTCGCACGATAAATCCGGGCCGGTGTCCAAACGCTATCGGGCCAAATCCATTGACGAGGTCAATGTACTCATTTCCGTCGACGTCCCAGAGTCGGGATCCGCTCGACCTCTCGGTCACGATCGGATAGACGAGTTCTGTCCATTGCTGACGAAACCCAGATGCGACCCGTGGATCGGCCAGATATGGACGCGCCTCCTGGGTCAGCTGCTTGGACCCAGTGGTTTTGGCGCAGTAGCGTGCAGTAAAACTGAGCAGAAATGCCTCCTGCTGCGCCGTGAGTCCACTGGTCTGACCCGTTTGAATCGGTTTGTACGGTCCAAACGCATTGAATTCACTAGCAGCGGATTCCGCCTGGCGAGGAGATGCGGACATCCGTTGGCTGGATCCAACACCCGCGGATGGAGCACTGACGTTTGTGCTCAGGTTTTCAGTGCACGCGGCAGCGGTACTGGTGGAAGATTCGTTGGTCGGTGATCCCAGCAACACCTGGAGTTGCTGTTCCATGAGGCGTGACATGGCGTCCAGCTGCCCCTGAAGGATCCGCTCAAGAGCGGTATCGCCCTCGAACCGTTGAGGCGATCTAGCTGTGTGAGGCTCACATGGAGCCGGCACGCTGGGCGCGGACATCAAAGTCTCTTGCACTCTCGCAGTCGAGACAGACGCCGGTATGGCGAGTACCGCTTCAGGCGTGGAAACAGCATTGGGCTCGTATCCCACCGGATCTGGCGAAAGTCGGTCATCGATGTACCGGGCCAGAATCGCTATGGACGGCAACTCGTCGAGAAGCTGCCCAAACGTCACCCTCAGACTGAATTGTGAAACAAGAGCCTGAGTCACTTGCGTCAGAAACAGCGAGTCGAAACCCAGTTCGAGGAAGTTCACATCCGGATCAATGTCTTCCACTTCGAGTCCGGATAAATCCTGGATAATGCCGATAAGTTGCGTGGTGATATGCGGCATCCTGTCGTGAACAGGGAGTTCAACCGTAGACATGTTCTTTTCCTGGGTGTAATTGTCACTCTGCTCGATGTCCTGCCTCCGTTCCGGTCCGTGAGGCGGCGCATCGACCTCGTCCTCAGACGGCATGTCCACGGGCAGCTGCCCAGAAGGTGATTCGATCCAGAATCGCTTGCGTTCGAAGGGATACGACGGCAGCGGTACCCGCAAACGGCGTTCATCGTGATAGAACGCCGGCCAATCCGGCTGCACTCCGGCCTCCCAGAGTAGGCCAAGCGCCCGATAGATGGCATCTCCTTCCGATTGGGAACCAGCTGCTGGAAGGGAGGAGACAACGACCTGCTCTTGCCCATTCGGAGTCGGATGTTGGCGCGCCAGCGTTTGCATAGTTGTACCGGGACCGATATCCAGCAACACGGTGTTCGGCAAAGCCCGCACGACCTGAACGGCCTCACTGAATCGGACCGGTAACCGAAGATGCTGCGCCCAGTACTCTGGATTCGTGGCTTCGGCCTCCGTAATCCAGCGACCGGTTACCGTCGAAACAAAGGGAATCAGCGGCGGTTGTAGCCGAATGGAGGCTACGAGATCCGCGAATGGGGCCACAATCGGCTCCATCATCTCTGAGTGGAAGGCGTGTGACGTGTGGAGACGTTGTGTGGGAATACCATCCGCCTGGAGTCGTTGGTCCAGAGCGGCAAGGGCATCTTCGGGGCCTGCAACCACACTCAGCGATGGCGCATTGAGCGCGGCCAGAGAGACGGCTCCGTTCAGATATTCCCGTATCTTTGATTCCGACAACCGGACGGATAACATGGCGCCCTCGGGCAATGTGCCCATCATGGCTCCTCGTGCCGCCACCAACCCCAGTGCGTCCTCCAACGTCATGACCCCTGCCAGGCACGCCGCCACAAACTCGCCCACGCTGTGGCCTACCATTGAGCGAGGACAAATCCCCCACGATTCCCAGAGTTGCGCGAGCGAATATGCCACCGAAAAGATGGCTGGTTGGGCAATTGTGGTGTTCTTCAACCGAGTGGACGCGGCACCGACGGCCGCAGGAGCGGGATATAGCATTTCCAGGAGATTCAGGCCCAGATGGGGGTGGAGAATCTCCGCGCAGCGCTCGAGGCGCCGGCGGAAGACGGGCTCGGCACGAAAGAGGCCAAGCGCCATGTTCACTGATTGTGCTCCTTGTCCAGCAAATAGGAAACAGAGAGCGGGATGGTCCTCTGCCTTGAGATCTGCGCGGGATGATGGTTGCTGCAGTGCCTCGATCGCTCGTCCGACGTCACCAGTCGATTCACTCCAGCGGTGCTCGAACACATGTCGGCCGGTACTCAAGGTATAGGCCACGTCCGCAAGATTCGCCTCTGGGTGGGCGGAGAGATGGTCTGCTAGAGACGCCCTGGCCACATCGAGTGCAGACGACGACCTTGCTGAAAGCGTCAGGACCTGACGCGGACGCATCGTCTCGCCCGAAGCCATCTCCGGTGCCTCTTCAACCACGACATGTGCGTTCGTGCCACCTACACCGAAAGCACTGACTCCTGCCCGGCGAGGAGCGTCTTCAAGGGCCGGCCACTCGCGGAGTTCGGTAGCGATATAGAACGGGCTGTTGGCGAGGTCGATTTGGGGGTTCGGATGATGGAAGTGCAGAAGCGGAGGGATCTGACGATGCTCGAGCGATAGAACTGTCTTGATCAGGCCGATTACCCCGGATGCCACATCCAGATGGCCGATATTGGTCTTGGCCGTACCCAATGCGCAGTACGCTCTCTTGTCTGTTCCTTCGCTGAAGGACTGGAGCAGTGCGGCGAACTCAATCGGGTCGCCGAGCGGCGTTCCCGTTCCATGAGCTTCCACGTAGCCAATCGTGGCAGGATCGACGCCCGAAGCCGCCTGGGCCATGGAGATCACCTGCGCCTGACCGTCGATGCTGGGAGCGGTGAAACCGATCTTGTGACCGCCATCGTTGTTTAACGCGCCGCCTTTGATCACCGCCGCAATATGATCACCAGCCTCGACGGCATCCTGCAGCCGCTTCAGCACGACCACTCCTACGCCGTGACCGAAGACTGTTCCCTGAGCATCCGCATCAAAGGCGCGGCAATGACCATCGGGGGAGACCATGCCCCCCGCCTGATACACATAGCCACGCTTCTGTGGAAACGTGATCGAGACGCCGCCGGCCAGCGCCATGTCGCACTCATACATCTGAAGGCTCTTCATCGCCTGGCAAACAGCGACAAGCGACGTGGAGCAGCCACAATGTATCGTAAAGGCCGGCCCTTTGAGGTTGAGCTTGTATGCGACCCTGGTCGCCAGCATATCGGCGTTAGAGCCGAGCAGCGTGGCGTATTCGCCCACCTGATAAACATCCGTGTAGTCGACCAAGAAATCGGGTCGCTGCTGTGCGATATGACGCAGGAGGTACGTGTTCGTGCTGGCTCCCGCGAAGACGCCGGTGACGGATGCGTCGATCGTTGGATCGTATCCCGCATTCTCGACCGCGGCCCAACAACACTCTAGAAACACACGGTGCTGTGGATCTATCAACTTTGCTTCGTTTGGGATGATACCGAAGAGGGCCGCGTCGAAGAGATCAGCGCCATCGAGAATCGAACGCGCCGGCACGTACGGCGCCGACCCTGAGAGTGTTGACGGTCGTGTCTCCAGTTCGTCGTCGCGGAAGTGTGAGATCGACTCCACGCCATCGCGAAGGTTTTGCCAGAATTTATCGGAGTTCTTGGCCCCAGGTACCCTGCATGAGAAACCAACGACGGCAACGTCGCTCATTCCATATGCCTGTCCGGATGTTCGTGTAGCCTCAGCATTTCGCGACTCTTTGCTGCCCGCGAGCGCGCCTCTTGAGCCATCCCGCTCTTTCCTGTCGAATCTTGAAGGCTGTCGACAAAGGAGCGGATGGTCGTGTGGCGGAATAGATCCAAGATGGAAAAACTGGTGGTTATGATTTCCTTGAGTTCGGAGGCAACGATGGCTAAACGCAACGAGTCACCGCCAAGATCGAAAAAATTCTGATCCAGATCCACTGTATTGACGCGCAGCACTTTTCGCCAGATAGCCGCGACGGCCTCATACAAGCCGGACAGATCGCGGTCCGGTGTGAAGGTTGGCTCGGACTGGACGGAGAGCAGCGCTACTCGGTCAACTTTCCCGTTCGGAGTCAGTGGAAACCGAGGCATCGACATGATGTCTGTCGGCACCATAAAGGCGGGCAACCTTGCCTCGAGGAAGCGCCGCAATTCCTCGCTACTTGGTAGGCGACGTGGAGCCGCGACGTAGGCGAGCAGACGCTTTTCACTCCCTGAGCCATCGACCAAGATTTCGCATTCTTCTACGTCGGCGTGTTCGCTGAGCGCCATCGCGATCTCAGCAGGTTCTATGCGGAAACCTCGGATCTTGACTTGATCGTCTTCCCGCCCGATGTACTCGATCACCCCGTCGGCACGGTAGAGAGCGATGTCTCCCGTTCGGTACAGCCTCTGGCCCGGTTCTGGATTGAACACGTTGGGAATGAAGCGCTCGGCGGTAATTTCAGGCTGATTCAAATATCGTGTGGCAAGTCCGTCCCCGCCGAGGTAGAGGAAACCGGACACGCCGACCGGAACTGGACGCATTGCCGCGTCCAAGATGTACGCCTGCGTGTTGGCGATCGGCCGGCCAATGGGAATAGAGGTCGCATTTTCCGGCACGTTCTCGATCAGGTGAGTCAGGGCAAAGGTGGTGGATTCGGTAGGTCCGTACGCATTGATGAGATTGCGCGGCGGGGCGCCGGCTAGTACCTGTCGCGCAGCACGCGGACTCACCGCTTCGCCCCCGACAAGGAGGTACCGTAGGCACGTGAACGCGGATGGCCGATGCGAGGCCACCAGCGTGAACAGCGCGCTCGTCAGAAACATCACAGTAATGCCGTGTGTCTGCAACGCATCGGCAAATAGGTCCGGCGAGAGGGTCACCTCGCTGGGTATGATCGCAACCCTACCACCGTTCAGAAGGGCGCCCCAGACCTCGAATGTGATGGCATCAAATGAGGCATTGGATATCTGAGCCAGGACATCATCTGGGCCGAGCTCCACATAGTTCGTGTTCTTCACGAGTCGCACGACGGACTGATGGGTGATTTCGACGCCCTTGGGCCGACCTGTCGATCCCGACGTGTACATGACATACGCTGCCGAGTTCGCGCGCGATTCGGCTGGGGAGATGATGTCTGCCGGCCGTTGGAGATCCATATCATCGATGTTCAACAATATCGTTACGCTTGGCACCCGGTCCGCATGGGCCCGATCTGTAATGACGGTTCGGAGATCGCTATCCTCAATCATGAAGCGGATGCGATCCACCGGATAATTGACATCGAGAGGGACATAGGCCGCGCCGGCTCTGAGAATCGCCAGCATGGCGACCACCATCGCGGCAGACCGGTCCAGGGCTATACCTACCCGATCCCTGGCACGTACTCCGCTGTCAACCAGGTACGACGCAAGTGCACCGGCATGCTGGTTGAGTTCGCGATACGTAAGGGAGCGGTCGCCGTGGACGATCGCCGCCGCGTCCCCGTACATCTCCGCGCTCTCAGTGAAAAGTTGGACCAGAGACTGATGGCGTGGGTACGAGGTCGAGGCATCGTTCCACTCTCTGAGTGCCCGCGCCACCTCCTGTGGCGCGAGAATGTCGTGACGCGACACAGGGGCATCCGGCTCTGAAAGGATTCCGTAGAGCAGGCGTGTGAGATGTCTATCGAGGTATTTGATCGTGCGTGCGGAAAATCGATCCTCTCGATAGTGCCATATGGGCGGCGAGAGGGGCTGTCGGTGATCGTTTCCCAGCGCCAGAAATGCGTCGGCGGGAGGCATGATACGTGATGCGAACCCGACAGCAAGGCGGAACGCAGGTGTTCGGTCCAGTTTTCCGTGTACTTCGGACGCGAGGACGAGTTCATGGAAGGAAGGCGTACTTGTTGAGCCGGCGTCCTGGCCACGATAGCGATACACCAACGCGCGTAAGGCTGTGGAAATGACAGTCTGTAGCGACAGGTGCTCGCTGGAGGCCCATGTTTCCACTTTGGCTATTGGGATGGTACTCCGAATATACCCGGCTGGGGCGTGTGCAGTAGAAGGTAAGCCATATGCCGGCAGATTTTCGGCATCTACAAAATGCGGGTTATAAATTGTTTCGAGGCAATCAGCATCTTCCTGCCCCTGCATTGCGGAAGTGGCATGCATAGTTGCTATTATGTACCCCTGTGGCAAAACAATCGGATCTCGAAAATCGTGCTACGTTTGAACGTGCCATTGTCAACAAAAATCGTTGATAGGAAGACGTTTGCCCGACCAGTATGGGGTCCGGCCAGAGTTTGCAAGAGATGCATTTGGTAGTACATTACTAAACTGCTTGCGTGCCCACTACGCCCGCAGACGAAGCTCAGCCAGTCCTCGAAAGGTGATTGTCGACTGCCACTTGTCAGCAGTGGACGTTTTGTGAAGATGCGGAAAGCGTTGCAGGAGTACGGTGAGGCCCACTTCCGCTTCTAGCCGTGCCAGAGGTGCTCCTAAACACACGTGTACGCCATGCCCGAAAGCCAGAACCCTCTCTCCCCCGCGTCTCAGATCGAGCGTATCCGGCTCTGGGAATGCCCTTGGGTCGCGGTTCGCAGCCGCAAGCATGAGCAGCACGCGTTCGTCACGACGAATGACGGCGTCCCCCAGGGCCAAATCCTCTTTCGCCGTCCTGGCGATGAACTGCACGGGTCCGTCGTAGCGCAGAAGCTCGTTGATCGCGGCCGCTACGCCTTCGGGCTCATGCGTGAATATCTCGCGTTGCGCCGGGTGCTCAAGGAGCGCGAGCACGGCATTGCCAAGCATGTGCGTGGAAGTCTCGTGGCCGGCGGTCAACAGCAGGATGCAGTTGGCGAGGAATTCATGCTCGCTCACGACGCGGCCCTCATCTTGCGCCCTGATCAGGTCCGTCAGTAAATCGTCGTGGGGGCAGAGACGCCGTGCGGTGACGAGATCGCGAAAATACTCCGTCATGGCGGAGGCGCTAGCTGCTGCCCGCAAGAGTTCATTCCCCGAGAGCGCCGTAGTACCGACGAAGCGGATGAAGTCGTCACACCAGATCTTGAACAGGTCTCGGTCCTCAGCCGGAACACCCAGCATTTCCGCTATGACTATTGCGGGCAATGGATAGGCGACCTGGGACACGAGATCCAGCTCAGCGCCTTCGGCCAGCGGCGCTATCAACTCCTCCACAATGGCCGTGATCTTCTGGCGCATGACTTCGGCACGTTTAGGTGTAAATGCCTTCGCCACGACACTGCGCACGCGACCATGATCCGGGGGATCGAGAAACAACATCTGAGCAGCAGAAAGATCAACGATCGGCCTCAACGCATGCACATCATCGGGCGGTAGGGCGTCAGATGGAAGCATGCGCTTGGCGGAAAGACGCTGATCTCGTAGACCGGCTGCCGTTTCGGTATATCCCGTGACCAGCCAGTGCCCAAAGATCGAGTCACGAACGACGGGGCTGATGCTTCGGCAATGATGGTAAAACGAATGGGGATCCGCCCGCACTTCGGGATCATACAGGGTATACAGAGTTGGAGCCCGGTCCACATCTATTTCCATTTCATCTCGCCATGGTCTGCGCTTCAGCCGCCGAAGAGAAGGAACATGATGGGATTGGTACGCGCGAGGAAGGTGATGAGGTCCATGCTTTCCCTGGGTTCTCTTCTCCTCGCACTGACCTTCTCTCCGTCCTGCAACCACCGGCTCAACACAATGGCGATAAGGAACAGAACGAGAGGGAGCACGAGGGCACTGAGGAGCAGAGATGTCCAGTCGCTCCTCGACGCTGCGAAGATGGCACTGACGAGGATGATGATGGCGGTGACGAGATAGCCTTGCCAGCCCATGCCGAATGGTCCAGACCAGGCCTGCCGGTTCTGGCCGCTGTCTTCCATCGGAACCTACCTCCTTGCCACCGGGCTTTCCGCTGAGCGAGGCGAAGAAGGCAAGCTGCTCCTCTCTTCGCTCATGCCGATGCCTCTGCAACGATGGCGGCAAGACCATGAGATCCAGATCAGTCGTGCCCGTCGCCACTCCCTTCGGCACATGCGCTAAGCGCGCGCCACTCGTTCACCACCACATGTGTGAGGATACAGGTGCATCTCCCACGGGCGCGACCTGCAGTGACGTTCTCCCCCACAGGGGTGAGGACAAAGGTCATGAGCTTGCCAGAGGTCCGGACTAACTGGGACAACCCCCTATGCGGTAGGGGAGCGAATTAACTCTTGTGATACTTGAGGGAAGAATAGCATGCCATATTGCTAAAGTCAAGCATCTGTACGGGCTCAGCACGTTCGACGGGTCCAGGCGACCAATCGGTTACTGTGGTCCAGAGCATCAATGACCGAGGCAGCACTACCAACGTGATCGAATACGAAGGGACAACGCTCGGGCAGTCTGACCTACCAAGCCGTCCAAGTAACCAAGAGACGACGCAGAAAATCCCGCCGAACAAGGAACCAAATCGGAGCAAGACACAGCAGCCTTTTAGAGGTGGGTCGAGGGCAGAAGAGCAGTCGACCGCCCTATGGCAACAATTGGACGCCGATAGGCAGCCGTTCGTTCTGGCGTGCGTATCGGAATGGGGTGGACCGGAGTCCCCTCGTCAATTTGGAGCGCGAGCATTCGGTCGATCACCAGATCAACCACCTCATCCGGATCATCAATATTCACCATAGCATTACTGTGCGTGATTTTCGGATCGTCCTCTCCTGGGCTGATCGCAAACGATGCCTCTGGATATGCTCGGGAAACCAAGGCAGTCAGCTCCTGGACCGCGCCACGCTGGCGAGGACCAAGGGATGCTTCGAATGCGCTCGGTTCCTGCTTAGTGCTCAGGTCGCCCCTCCTCTTCCTGCCAGAGTGCTTCGGCTGATTCAACAGACAGGTGTTTGGGGAGCGGATGCCCCACCTGCTCCAGGTACAAGGTAGCAAGCAAGAAGCCGGTGCGTTTGTTGCCGTCCTGAAAGGGGTGGTCAGCGGTGATCCCGCGAAGCACGGCTAGTAGGACGATTGCCACCATCACCAGCAGGACAATCAAGGGGAACCTATCCGATCATGTGCTCCGGAGATACCGTGCCACGTATGTCGACCCGAGGTCGTTATCCACGTACACGCAAGTTAGGATTCGACTGACCTACCATGGCGAGTCGGCTACGATGTGAGGCATAGGACGAGGAGAGAGCAATGGGTGGGCAGACGGCATTCCGGGTGACAACCGCAGCACTAATTGTGGGCCTGCTCGCGCCATTCTCTGCCATGGTGACGGGCACCGGCTCGGCGGCCGAGGAGCAGGATCAGGAGGCCGTTATCCATCACGGCGTCACGTTATGTGGCGTTGAGCGCTGGACAGTCAAAACAGGAACCGATTACGATGCCCGTCTGGTCAATCGCAGCGCGCCCTTCAACACCACGATCTTCCGCTTGCGTTCCCTCACTGCCCCATCCAGCTTGCCCTTCAGTGCCCGGATTCAGCCGGTGGAGACAACCCTTTACCGATTACCGGCCACCATCATCCGCTCCAAGATCGAAGCGGATTCCGATGTGCATCTCGTCTTGAGTGACAGTGGTGGCCGGACCATGATTGCGGAGATTCCCGCACCCCAATGTGTTGGCTCCAACAGCCCGTTTCGTGGCTCCATCGCCTACGTGCGGCGAACGTTCACCAGCCGCTATCATCCGGTGGACTCCTGGCAGCGCCGGCCTATAGCGGTCGCCATTCTCGACGCGGCTTGCCGAGAAACTCGGCATTCGTCAGCCGCAGGTAGCTCGGCTGGAGACGGGGGAGCACACACCTTCTTTGGGGATGTTACAGCGAATTGCCCGAACACTTGGGCTTCGATTCATCCTCGAAGTGGCTCACGCCGGTGTGGAAGCAGCGGAGAACGCTTTGACACTTCCCGTCGGCATGGAGGTGGTCGAAGACGTGACCGCCGATGGGAGCCGGGTCCGAGTAGCGACGGGGTAGTACGACTCTGCTCGTGGCCGAATAGCTCGGCAAACACCTGCTTCGAATCATAGAGCTTGTCAAGCTTGACGCCGCGGATGGTCAGCATCCTGGTGGTGTCTCTTTTCCATAGCGCCGCGTAAGATCAGCCATATCGATCCAGCCGTCGCCCAGCTGAAAATGCCGAAGGCGATCCGCATCCCGATCGATGAGTCCCGGAGAGCCATAGATGGCCATCAGACTGAGCGCGTACAGCCGCGCGAACGGGCGCCGGAGGCCGGGCTTCGCCTCGCGAGTGACCATGCCGATCCGAGCCAATTTGCGGTACATCACCGTTTCCGCCCAGACGGCCCGGATGTCGGGCGGAAACGCGCCGGACTGGACCATGGTGGCGAGGACGGTTAGATCACTCTCCGCGCCACGAAATACATCCCACCCGAGCCGCCGCCGATTGTGCCCCATGTCGAGAAGACACGCGACCGTTTCGTTATTGAGGTGGATCCGTATGATTGGGTCTCCCGGCTGTAGCGGCGGATCGAGCGGCAGCGGACGCGTGCCGCTCGGAAGGCGTGTCACCTCATAGCGGAGTACACCGCCCTCCCGCAGCGGGCGGATCACATGCCCAACTTCCAGCAACTGCTCGGCAAAGGCAAACACATGAAGGATGCCGGTAGGTCGGCCGCCGCCAGGCAGCCGTTGCCCGGTTCGCGCCAGCGAGAAGACGAAGCCCACCAGACAGCGATCGAGCCATCCTTGAGGCGCCGTCATGGAAATGTAGCGCGGACCGCAGCGTCCGCGTGGTGATGGTCGACCATGTCCCCTCCCGGAGAACTGCACCCCATCGTACCGTGGGGGCGTCGGGCGCCATCTGTCGTGAAGAACCGATTTGTGTGACGCGACTGACGCGCGCCGACCGCATTGACGGACGCCGCCACTCCTTCCGATAATGTACGGTCCCTCAGTGCGGCCAAACATTGACGTTGCCCATGAACCCGTGCGTACACTAAACACAGTGCCTATGGCAGGCCACGAGCCTTTCGTAGTGGGCGCGGAAACGGTCCCAGGAGAGCATGCCTCAATGTTGACCCTCATCGCCCAGTACGGCGTCGTGGTAGTAGCCGCCGTCATCTTCTTCGGCGAGCTCGGCTTCCCCACACTCGTACCCGGAGAGATCGCCCTGGTGATCGCGGGGAGCCAGATGATCCACTCGATGCCACGCCTCTTGCTGGCCGTGGTCGGGTTCGGTATTGTCGACATCATTGCCACCAGCACCATCCACACTGCGTCGCGCACCGGCGGCCATCGCCTCTTAATGCGGCTCCTGAGGCACGTGATGCGCGGCAGCACGCGACACGAGGATGCCCTCGAGCGCTGGCGATTGCGCCTGGGTGGTCGCATGGCGGCCGCCGTGTTCGTCACACGAATGATCCCAATGTTCCGGCTCTACGCCTCCATCACGTCAGGACTGATTCGCATCCCAATGCGGAGCTTCCTGCTCGGCGCCGCTCCCGCCTCGCTGCTCTGGGCCTCCATTCCTCTCACGTTGGGCTATGTGCTCCGCCAGCGGATCCACGGCATGGAGGGGCAATATGCGCTCATGATGCATCTTGTGATCGCGGTGTCGGTGGTGGCGGCTGTACTCGCCGGCGGAACGTTGCTATTCCGCCGCGCATCACTCTCGGCGGAGCGGCTGCGCCGGGCCAGAATCCTCCTGGGGATGGCGGTAATCGCCGCGGCGACCTCTCGATTGGGCCTGGCGGCGGCCGATGGCGGAGTTGGGCGTCCCGCGCTCCCCATTCCGCCGATGCCCACCTCCTTCATCTGGACATGCAGCTTCACCGCCCTCACCCTGGGGCTCCTCTGGTTGGTGGCGCACGACGTTCGGGGAATCCGCAGCCTTCACGGGAGGACAAGAGCCGCCGGCGCCGCTCGCACGGTCGCTTGGGTCGGGATGATCGTCCTGGTCACTGTGTTTGGCAGCGCAGTGGGCGTGCAGCCGCACGCGGCGTAATCGACACTAGGTCCCCTCATCCCCCGGCCCCTTCTCCCACATTGGGAGAAGGGGTGACCAGATGGGTGATGACGAGGCAGAGGGGATGATGCTTCGCCATCAAGTCTCCCCCTCGCCCAGCATGGGAGAGGGGGCCGGGGGGTGAGGGGAGACTACCGATGCCCAACTTCTTTCCATTTGGTTACGTTTGCCCTTCCCTACTCGTTAAGTACTTCAAGCACGCGTATGGCGCACCGCAACAAGTGTGCCGTGTGTGAACCGAATTTGATGCCAACTTCACTCTGTAGATCGGGCCGGTTGTGAGTCTGGCCCGGAAAGGGGGAGACAGGAAGGAAGGATTCCGCTCTCGATAGTCAGCAACCCAGTGTCCCTTTCCCAATTCAGGAGGAGAAATCTTGAGAAAAGCCCCAAGTACCGTTCTGCGCCTGGGCATGGCGGCCGCCTTTGCCGGCGTGTTGTTCATGAACTCCGAGTCGCGCATTCACGCCCAGCCGGCGCGCGCCCATTCGGACTCCGCCACGCATGCCGGGTTGAAGACCCTGCGCCTGGACTACTTTGTAGGATCCAACGGCAAGCTGGCGACCACCCTTGATCCGGCGATCGTCACCTCGGCCGGAGCAGCCGATGAGATCGCCTTGACCGACTCCCTACTGGTCTACATTGGCGCGGACGACAAGGTCCATAACGGTCTGGCCAGCAAGGTCACAGTCAGTTCCAACCACAAGGTCTACACCTTCTTCATCCGCAAAAACGCGCGGTATGCCGACGGTCACTACGTGAAGGCCAGCGATGTCATCTTTGCGATAAAGGTCGCCCTGGATCCCAAAACCGCATCGCCGGTAGGCCCAGCGTATCTGGACGCCATCAAGGGCGCCACCGAATTCACCGCTGGCAAGGCAAGTAGCGTCTCCGGTCTGAAAGCAATCGGCGCCCGCGAGTTGCGGGTCACCATCGTCAAGCCGTTCGCCTACTTCCTCAAAGAGTTCACCTACCCGACGGCCGCTCCCCTCGATCCCGCGATCATGCGCAACAAGGTGCGGACCGCCACCGGCAATTTCCTGAGCTCCAATTGCCCGGGCAACCGCGCCGGCGCTGGACCGTTCACCTACGTCTGCTACGGCAGCAACTTCAGCCCCTCGGGTCGAACTCCCTCGTATACCCTGGGACCAAATAAGTACTACTACTGCGCCAAGCCGCACATCCGGATCAACCAGCCGGCCATCTCGACCGGTGACATCGGCTACAAAGCCTATCTCGCCGGCTCGATCGATACCAGCGGAATCCCAAGTGCGTTCCTGAGCCAGTACAAGGGTAAGCACAACCCTCAGTTCCACACTGCCGCGACTTCGGCTGTCGGCTACCTGACGCCGAACACCAAGAGCGCGCCGTTTAGCGATGTCCACTGCCGTCTGGCTCTTGCCTACGGTCTGGACCGCAACACGCTGGTCAACAAGGTGCTCCACGGTGCGCCCCACACCACCTATTCCGTGGTTCCCCCGGGCTTCCTCGGCTTCTACAGTGGCGCCGACAACCCGCACTACAACCTGGCCAAGGCCAAGGCAGAGTTGAACCAGTGCAGCCTGAAGAGCACGCCGGTCACCTTGTCCTACAACACCGGTTCCTCGGATGCCGATAACCTGGCTGGCGCCGAAGTGCAGATGATGAACGCGGTGGGCTTCAACGCCAAGACCAAGCCGCTGTCGGTTGATGACTGGGCCAATGCCGTTGGTGAGGATCTCAGCAAGACCAACACGCAGCTGATCCGCAACGGCTGGCAGCAGGACTACCCCGATCCCCAGGACTACGTTGAGCAGCTGCTCGACTGTGGTCAGAACTACGACATCGGCGGGTGGTGCAACTCTTCGTTCACCGCGCTGAACGCGAAGGCCGATGTCGAGACCAACACCAAGGTTCGTGCCGCAATGTACCGCAAACCCCAGCACATCGCCCTGAGCCAGGGCGCCTGGATCTCGCTGGATTACGGTGTCGGGCACTTCCTGATCAAGAACTACGTCCACGGCTTGACCGCGAGCGTGGCCTATGCCGACCTGGTTCCGGTCAACTACGACTGGTCCAAGGTTTCCGTGGGCAAGTAACCAATCTCCTGTAGTTAGAGCAGGGGCGGGCGAAACAAGCCCGCCCCTGCCTCTACCTACGTACAGCAGTACCGGAGTACAGCAGTACCGGAGTACAGCAGTACCGGAGTA
>JBPCKK010000012.1:0-8183 GCA_051004335.1 Chloroflexota bacterium | reverse complement strand
ATTGAACGCTGAGCAAACCGTCCCAATGTTCCCTCAGGGCGAACTCCAGAACTTTCGAGACAAATGGTCCTCGATCCAGACCGGTTTCGTCGACGATCCGCGCGACACGGTGCAGCAGGCCGACAGCCTGGTGGCGGAGGTGATGCAGCGCTTGGCGCAGGTCTTTGCCGACGAGCGGTCCAAGCTGGAGAACCAATGGGAACAGGGCGACAGTGTCTCCACTGAAGATCTCCGTGTCGCGCTGCAGCGCTACCGTTCGTTCTTCGACCGACTACTGTCGGTGTAACGTTCTGAGCTTGCCCGGCGATTAGCTGCCCGTCTGAGGGAGAGGAATCTACGGCTCGGGTGTGTACCCCCGCCCAGTACTACCGCTCGGGCTGTACTTGTCATAAGGAAAATCAATGCAGTATAATTGAGGTGTGATAGATCAGACCGTGTTAACGCCGGTTGAACCGGCGTTTTCTCATTTTTTCAACTTTCCTTTCGACCCATTCCAGCTTGAATCGATGCACCATATTCGTGCGGGTCACTCGGTGATGGTGGCGGCTCCTACTAGTTCAGGGAAGACCGTCGTAGCCGAGTATGCGTTGTGGCGTGCTCTTGAAGCGGGCCGGCGGGCCATCTACACGACGCCGATCAAGGCGTTATCCAATCAGAAGCGCCGTGATCTAGAAGCCCTGTTTCCGGGGAAAGTAGGCTTATTGACCGGTGACCGCAGCGAGAACGCGGAGGCGCCGATCGTGGTGATGACCACCGAGGTGCTACGCAACATGCTGGTTGAGGATGCCGCCGCGCTCGATCGAGTGCAGTCCGTCGTATTCGATGAAATCCACTATCTGGCCGACCCGGAACGCGGGACGGTGTGGGAGGAGGCGATCATTACCTGCTCCCCCGCGATTCAGCTCATCTGCCTTTCGGCCACCATCGCCAATGCCGAGGAAATTGCCCAGTGGATCGGGGAAACGCATGGTGAGATTGCCCTGGTGCGCCACGACGAGCGTCCGGTGCCCCTTGAGCACTTTTACTTCACCCAGGAACGCCTTCATCTGGTGCGGGATGAGCTGGGCGAACGACGTGCCCTCTTTCCCCGTGAAGGGAAGTTACCGCCGCCGCATCCGGCGCCGGTGATTGAGGCGCTGGCCGAGGCGGCGTTATTGCCGGCTATCTGGTTCGCCTTTTCCCGACAGGCGGTGGAAGACGCCGCCGGCGCCTGCGCTCGCTCGGCGCCACGCCTGAACGCTGAGCGCCGTACGGCGATCGCGGCCGCCATCACCTGGACGCTCGACAGCCTTCCTCTCGAGGACCGAAAACTGCCGCAGTTGAGCACACTCATACTTCTCCTCCACCGTGGCGTGGGTTTCCACCACGCCGGTCTATTACCGCCGCTCAAGGAATTGGTCGAACGGCTCTTTATCGAGGGACATCTCTCGGTGGTCTGCGCCACCGATACTCTGGCGATCGGCATAAATATGCCGGCGCGCACCGTGGTCATCAGCAATTTAGCTCGTCCGGTCGGCGGTCTGCTTACCCCCAATGACTTTCGTCAGCTCACCGGTCGAGCCGGGCGTCGCGGTATCGACGATCTGGGCGCGGTGGTTATGCTACCTGGACGCTCCTATCGCTTCGAGGATGCCTACCGCGAACTCTGTGGTCCACTGCAGCCGGTGGAGAGCGCATTTCGCTTGCGCTACGGCACGCTGTTGTCCTCACTCGATCACCCGGACAGATTAGCCGGCCTTATCCGATCCTCGCTCCGTCAGTTTCAGATGAAAGGCGTGGTCCGGCGGTCACGCGTTCAGCTCGAACTGGTACGCGCCCAACTGGAGGGCGCCGAGGATGACCCGGAAATGCTTTCCTATTTAGAACTGGCCGCCGCTCTGTCCAGCGCCGAGAAGGAACAGAAGCGCGCCCGCAACGCACGAACCAAGGCCGGCCGCAATCCGGGGATCATCCGACGGTACGAGCGGGCGCGGGCTAACCGTGAGCGCTTCAATCGAGAGTTGCGTGGCCATCCGCGCCACGGACAGGCAATGGCGCTGGAACGACACGATCCCGAGCGGATGGCTCTGCTGCGTGAGTTCCAACGGGAAGGAGCGCATATCGCCGAGGCGGAATTGCAGTGTACCCGTGAGGCGGAGAGCACAGCCGCCGCGGTACGGACGGTACTGACCCGCCTGGGCTATCTTAACCGGCAGGGACCCACGCGCAAGGCGCGCGGCCTGCGCGAAATCGTGGCCAACGCGGGGATCGTCCTCAGCGAATTGAATGTCGCTGGGGCTTTTGATGGTCTGGAGCCGGACGAGCTAGCCGAAGCAGTGAGCTGGTTTGCCTCCGATAGCCGGCGACGCCGTGACAATCTGTACCGGCTGCCCCATGGCTTGGATCGTCTACGCCGCGAGGCCCGTCGCGTGTTCTTGAAGATCAACGAGTTGGAAGCGGCCGAGGGCATCGAGCTGGCCCAGGGACCCAGTGAGTGGTTCTATGGGGCCACACTGGCCTGGTGCCGTGGCGAGTCGGTGGGAGAGATCACCGAGCGTATCGAGTTGGGTGAGGGTGACGTGGTCGGCACGCTGAACAAGACGGTCGATCTGCTCGACCAGCTCGAGTCGATGGCTGAGGCGAATGGTGACGTCCATCTGGCCCAGCGCGCCCGTGAAGCGCGCCGCATTTTGATGCGTGGCCTGGTGGCCATGATGCGTACCGGCGAGCGCGATGACGTGGCTCTTGCCGCTCTGACGGGATAATCGGCTCACGCCCATGGGCCGCATGGCTATGTTCTTGCCGGTAGGTGAGTCCTGAGAATCTCGTCTCGCTGGTCCCTTGCCGGCCTCTGCGGCCTTCTTGGCGGTTCAGGCATCCTGCACTTTCTGCTACCCGGGCCGTATCGATCCATTGTGCCGGCGCCCCTGCGTGGCCGGGCCGCTGCCGTGGTGGCCTTCAGCGGGATGGCCGAACTGCTCGGCATGCTTCTACTGATCGTCCCGCGGACGCGGCACTTGGGCGCCTGGTGTACCGCCGCCCTGTTTGTCGCCGTTTTTCCGGCGAATGTACAGATGGCGTTGGATTCCGGTTTCCCCCGCTGGTCAGCGTGGACTGGCCGGGCGGTATTGGCTTGGCTCCGTTTACCGCTGCAGGCGCCGCTCGTTCTCTGGGCATTGAGTCTACGCCATGTCCCTGCCGCCGGGATGAAATCGGGCGTGGCCACGACGGGTTAGCGCGCGAGGCGGACAGCGCGGGCCACGGCCACGGCATCGCGCGTCAGGTTGGGATGATGCCGGCTAATATCCGCCGGAATCAGATACCAGCGTCCGGTCACCAGGGGCAAGGTTCCTTCTTCGGTGCCGAAGTAGACGATTCCCGGACTACCTGAATTCACGTAGAACGAATTCGCCATGGTGAACTGCCCGGGCACAGCCGGACCAAGATCGCGCAGTTCGCTGTCGCTCAGTCCTTGTTCACGAAGCCAGAGCAAGCCAGAGGGAATGGGGATCGTGTTCGGCATGGAAACCTGCTGTCCTTGTGCTGGGATGGGGCGTGGTGGCCCGGGTGTTTCACGTGAAACACCAAGACGCATGGTAGGGCTATTGTTTCACGTGAAACACTCACGACTCTTGAAAGACGCGCGCATCCGACTCGCGTAGCCGTTCCACCAGCACCGGCAGGATGGAGAGAGCGATTTCCGGGTAGGTGTTGAGTTCGGCCAGGAACTGCGCTTTGTCGAGAAGCACGCAGGTAGTGGGGACGATTGCGGTGACCGTGGCTGAACGCGGACGGTCATCGAGCAACGCCATCTCCCCGAAGCTCTCTCCTGGGCCCATTTCCCGAAGCTCGCGCTCGCCGGCCACGCTTTCCTTGGTGATACGCACTCGACCCGACTCGATGCAGTACAGTCCCACACCACTCTGGCCCTCGGTCACGATGGCCTGCCCCGGCTGATAGTTCCGCGTAGCCGCCCAGCGGGCTAGGCTCTTAATTTGCTTAGGCTGCAGTCCGCGAAAGAGCGGTACGTTCCGCAGCGTCTCCTCGGCATTTACCAACTACGCCTCCTCGCCCATCTCCGGCGGTTTCCCGCCCCGATACACACGTCCTAATGTTCGCATCGTAGGCTCTACCGCGCTGCTGGGTCAAACTTCATGTATGTCTGACCTACTATGAGGTACGAATCTCTCTGCCGGAGGCCGCCATGCTCGATCCGTCCGCCCTGCGCCAACACTTCCCCTCGTTGACCCGCCAACAGGAGGGGCGTCCGGTTCTGTATTTTGATAATCCCGCCGGCACGCAAGTGCCACGGGAAACGATCGACGGCTTCGTCCGCTATCTGGAGCAGAGTAACGCCAATGTGGGCGGCGCCTTCGTGACCAGCGAGAGAACCGGCCAGGTGGTGGCGGACACTCGACGGGCCATGGCCGATTTTCTGGGGGCGGCCTCTCCGGATGAGATAGTACTCGGGCCAAACATGACGACGCTTACCTTCGCCGTGGCCCATGCCCTGGGCGACGTGCTTCGACCCGGCGATGAGATCGTCACCACTCGCCTGGAACACGATGCCAATGTAGCTCCCTGGCTAGCCCTTCAAGATCGCGGCATCATCGTGCGCTGGATCGATATCCATCCGGAGGACTGCACCCTCGATCTAGAGAGCGCGGCCCAGGTCATTGGCGAGAAAACTCGTGTGATCGCGGTGGGCTATGCCTCGAACGCCGTGGGTACTATTAATGATGTGCGCAAGATCGCTCAGATGGCGCACGCGGTCGGCGCCTGGGTATATGTCGATGCCGTCCATTACGGTCCGCACGGCAGCATCGATGTGCAGGCCCTGGATGTCGATCTGCTTGTCTGTTCGTCCTACAAGTTCTTCGGACCACATCTGGGAATCCTCTACGGACGCCGTGAAGTGCTCGAGACCTTGCCGGCATATCATGTTCGTCCGGCGGGCGATGTGCCGCAAGGGAAATGGGAGAAGGGCACGGGAAGCTTCGAGTCGTGGTCCGGTCTGCTGGGCACTATCGACTATCTGTGTTCTCTGGCCGGCCCTGATGTCTCCGGCCGGCAAGCTCAGTTGCGGGACGCGTTTGCTCGTATCCACACCTACGAACGCACGCTGACCAATCGCCTGCTGGCTGGGATGACTGCCCTTCCCGGGGTGCGCGTCTTCGGCATCACCGATCCGGCGGCGTTTGAGCACCGCGTCCCCACTATCTCCTTTGTAATCGCGGGAGTCGAGCCACGAACCATTGCCGAGGAGCTGGGCAAGCAGGGTATTTTCTCCTGGGCCGGTAACCACTACGCGCTCGAACCGTTGGGGCGGCTGGGTCTCTCCGCCACGAATCGTATAGGCCTGGTGCATTACAACACGCATGCGGAGATCGACCGCTTTCTGGACACACTGGAGCGCGTGAGCACGCCGTATGTCTCACGCAGTGCGGTAGAATCGCTTCTGAACAGTTAAGAGGGGACTTTAAGCAGACGCTCGATGAGTGACACCAACTCGTCGTTCTCAAACGGTTTGCTAATGTGCGCGTCGAAGTCACCAATGCGGTCGGCCAATACCAGTGCGCTATCCGAGGCGGACATGGCGATCATCGGGACATCACGCCCTATCAACATGCGGCGCAGGTTGAGCGTCAGGCTCAGCCCATCCACTGATGGCATCATCAAGTCCACCATGATGGCATCCGGCCGTTGGAGGGCAATGATATCGAGCGCAGTCTCCGCATCGTGGGCTACCGCAACCGGGTGGCCGTGATACTCCAGGATATCCGACAGTAATTCGGTAATGCCTGGCTCATCATCAATGACAAGGATCAAGAAATTTCCTTTCGCCCGGATTTCAACGCCGGTAATCGGGCAATGAGGCGGTTTCGCAGGTGCCCGAGGCAAGTGCATTTTCCGGGCACGAAGCCCCCCGGGCGGGTTTCTCGCGGGGGACACGCACAGCATAGGTGCCTATCCTCTACCCGTCAAGAGCGAAATGATTCTCTCGCCTCCCTTTGGCGGGGTCCGGATGGCATCCAAAACCCGGCCAACACAAAAAAACGTGCCACCTCCATCGCGAGTAGGCACGTGCTGCTCTCTGTAGTTACGCGGGCCGGTCCGCCGTAGCCGGCTCGTGCTCCTGAATAATTTGGGTCAGGTAAAGGGGGGGAGAGTGGAAGACGGCGGTCGTAGTCCACCGCCTTCCACGGTAAGCAAAGTTAAGGTTCATAGAGTAGACGGCCGACTACTTGAAACCTTGCGGTTTTTGCTCGACGAATTTATAAAGCGCCGAGAATGCCGCTCGACCTGGTTTCTTTCGGCTGATTGGCGGACTTTTCCGCCGCCTCACAGGTCAGCACGAAGTTGCGGATGAGGCACAAACCCATCTTTCCGCTCCGCTCCGGGTGAAACTGCGTTCCCCACACGGCGTTACTCACCACGGCGCTGGCGAACGACTCGCCGTACTCCGTCTCGCCGGCAATCGCCTCCTGCTCTCGCGGCACGCAGATGTAGGAATGCACGAAGTAGAAGTACGGGTTGTCCGGGATTCCCGTCCAGAGGCGGAGATCACGGCGCGTCCGCACCTGGTTCCAGCCGATCTGCGGAACCTTGATGGCGCCGCGCAACAAGCGGGTGCTCCCGGGAAGGATGCCTAGGCAGGGCACATCGCCTTCCTCGCTCCACTCAAAGAGGAGTTGCATCCCGAGACAGATGCCCAGTGCCGGCGTGCCTCGGGCGATCACGTCGCGCAGAACCGCTTCAAGTCCACGGGCGCGGAGACGTTCCATACCCACCGGCGCCGCGCCGACGCCGGGCAGTACAATACCGCCGGCTCGATCTATGACCTCTGCATCGGCGGTGACCTGCGCCTCGCCACCAACCGCGCGGATAGCGTTGCGCACGCTGGCCAGATTGTTGACTCCATAATCGACGATTGCAATCACAGTAATCCCTTGGTGGTGGGCAGATCGGGGCGGACTACCCGCGACGCCTGATGCAGGGCCAGCGCCATGCTTTTGAAGACCGCTTCCAGAATGTGGTGCGTGTTACTGCCCCGGATGAGATCAACGTGCAGGGTGAGCAGAGCGTGAAAGGCAAGCGACTGACAAAAATGTTCGACCAGCTCGGTGTCAAAGGCGCCGACCTTGGCACGAGGGACGGCGACGGCATAGATACAGTACGGCCGCCCGGAAAGATCCAGGGAGCTACGGACCAGCGCTTCATCCATGGGCACATAGGCGTGCCCGTAGCGGGCGACGCCCTGTTTATCACCTAGCGCTTCGCGCACAGCCTCTCCCAGAACTATGCCCACGTCTTCCGCGGTATGGTGATCGTCCACCTGGGTGTCGCCATTGGCCCCAATCAACAGATCAAAGCGCCCATGGCGGGCAAAGAGATCGAGCATGTGATCGAGGAAACCGACACCGGTGGCTACCTCCGCCTGGCCCACGCCATCCAGATTGAGACGCAGGCGAACATCCGTCTCCCCGGTGTGGCGCTGTATCTCCGCTACCCGCTCGCTCATGCCTGGCTCCGCTGCGTGGAAAGCAGTGTTAGGCGGAGCGAGCGTATCTCGTTCACCGTCGCCACTCGGTGGATGATCGACCGATCATCCACCAAATCGCCCACCAGAATGAAGGCCATGCCCGCCGCCTCGGCGGCCAGTACGTCGTTGATCGTGTCGCCCACATAGACTGCCTGCCGGCAGCCCAGGCGGGCGGCCAGCAGTTGGAGCGGAGCCGGATGCGGTTTTTCGTGGGGTGCGTCTTCGGCGGCAACTACCAAATCCTCAGCGAACCACCGATCCAGCCCATGTTGGCGGAGCGCCATGAGCGCCTCGATCCGTGGCCGCGATGTAGCGATGCCCAAGGGAAACGTGGAGAGCCAACCCAGAGTATACTCGCTGACCAGTGACGTCTCACGCGCGATTAACGGCTCGGCCCAGCCGAACGGCGCCGGCCTGCCGGAAAGCTCAGTCCAGAACTGGTCGCCCAGGTAGTAGGTCTGGAACACATCGACCATGCGCCGGTAGGCCGGCGCGCCCCGTTCCGCCTCTCCGGGCAATACTACATGCCCGTGCGTGCGTTTGCCGATGAGCGACCAGGTGGCGTCCCAGTCGTTATTCAAACCGGGTATTAGCTTGATGGTCTCTACCTCAGCTGGGCTCACCGGTGCACCGAGCAACCATTCGGCGGTTAACCGGATGG
>JBPCKK010000011.1:0-7504 GCA_051004335.1 Chloroflexota bacterium | reverse complement strand
AGACAATCGTGCACACGTATGGCAACGACAACGCCCTTCCGCTCCTGCCGGTTGTGACGCTTCCACCAGGAACAACTGTCGACAGCCCCGACGTTCGGTCTCAACTGGACACGGCGTTTGCTCGCTTGGCCAAGGCGCTGCCTGGTAGTCGTGTCGTCTCGTTTGCCAGTACCGGCAACCGCGCCTTTGTTTCACGCGACGCACGCACCACATTCGGACTCGTCTATCCGAATACCAACATGTCTGATGCAGCGGCAGAGAATGCTATCCGTGTCGTCCTATCGAGAACCCCCGTGACTGGAATGCAGTTTCATGTCACCGGGTTGAACCTCCTGGCGAACAGCTCCGGTGGAGGCTCCGGCCCCAGCGTTCTCATCGAGACGCTCCTGGGAGGGCTTGGCGCCTTGCTCGTCCTCATCCTTGTGTTCCGATCGTTCATGGCCATCGTGCCCATGATTATGGCGGTCGTGGCTATCCCGACCACATTCCTGCTGGTCTGGGCACTCACAGCCGTTACCGAAGTCTTCTTCGTCGTCGAATTCCTAGTGTCTTTGATCGGCCTGGGCGTTGCCATTGACTACTCCCTCCTTATTGTCATGCGCTGGCGCGAAGAGCGAGCACGGGGCTTGGAGAACACGACAGCGGTGCAGCGGGCCATGGAGACGGCAGGTAGAGCGGTAATCTTCAGCGGGACGACGGTGGCTATTGGCCTGTTGGCGCTGATTGTCCTCCCCGCTCCTTTTCTGAGGAGTATTGGGTACGGCGGCATGCTTATCCCATTGGTGAGCGTTGTAGCCGCGTTGACACTGCTCCCCGTGCTTCTTGCCACCGTGGGTCCGCGCCTCGACTGGCCTCGGACCGCGGCCAGTGGCCAGTCCAGCCGTTTCTGGACGGCCTGGGGCCGGCTTATCGTGCGTCGCCGCTGGTTTGCGGCGGGTCTCGGATCCCTGCTGCTCGGCGCGCTCGTCCTCGCGGCAACCTCACTCACTCTGGGTCACGCAAACGCGAATTCGCTTTCGAAGACGGGAGATGCTCACGCCGGCTTGGTGGCGCTGGAGAGTTCGGACATTGGCCAGGGTGTCCTTAGCCCCTATGAGGTACTGGTGCAAGGAACGAACCCGAACACCGTCGTTCGGCGCGTAGCCGGGCTTCAAGGAGTTCGAGGAGCAGTGGCCCCATCGAGCCCCTCCTGGCGACGAGCGGGGAAGGCCATTATCGACGTGCTACCCGCCGCGGATGGAAACTCCTCGGCCGGACAGGCCACGCTCGACCGTGTGCGCCAGATGGCACGATCGCAAGTGGGCAGCGTTCGAGTAGGTGGGCAGACGGCGGAGGATGCCGACTTCATCGCCGCGGCCTACGGCACCTTTCCGCTGATGATTCTGCTGATTGGTGCTGTGACCTTCCTTCTACTGGCTCGCGCCTTCCGCTCCATCCTGCTGCCCCTCAAGGCCGTGGCGCTCAATATTCTCTCTGTTGCAGCCGCATGGGGCGCCATGGTCCTGCTGTGGCAAGACGGCTACGGATCGCAGCTGATCTGGGGGATCCACGCCACCAGCTCCATTGTGACCTGGGTTCCGCTCCTCGTCTTCACCTTTCTCTTTGGCCTCTCGATGGATTACGAGGTTTTCATCCTAGCCAGGATGCGCGAGGAGTACGACGCCAACGGCCTGACGAACGACGCGGTGGTGCATGGCATCGGACGCACCGGGCGCCTGGTGACCAGCGCCGCACTCATCCTCTTCTTGGCGTTCATTTCGCTGGCCGCCGGCCCGGATGTCAACGTGAAGATCATTGGAACCGGCCTGGGCGCCGGTATCCTCTTGGATGCCACGGTGATCCGTATGCTCCTGGTGCCGTCCCTGGTGTCCTTGTTCGGACGCTGGAACTGGTGGCTCCCGAGCCTCCCTGCCCGATTGCTCCGAGTCGAGCCCTCAATGGTACCGGTTGAGGTAGTGGCAGAGACGCGTGGATAGCACCCATGGACAGGCGACTCGCGATGAGAAGGCAGTAAGCACCGTCCATTGGCGGCTGCATGCAACAGAGCTGGGGTGATACTGACTGAAATAACAATTGCGCATTAAGAGACAGCGATAGGGATTAGATGGAGATCAGTAGAGGCGTTCGATGTAGCGGACGCAGGGAAGCGCCCCAATCCCTCGCGCAAGAGCCAGTGCTTTCTCCAGCTGCTCCGACGCTGCTATGGGATCTCCCGCCCGGTTCGCGAGTGCTCCAAGCTCAGCGCGGGTTTGGGCCTCGCGATAGGGATCAGGCATACGTTGCACGGCATCGGCGGCCTCATCCAGCAAACGCCGCGCCTCCTGCCACCGGCCCTGTCGTGATCGGAGCATGCCCCAGACACGTAACAGGTCGGCTTCGGCCACGCGGTGCCTCTGCCGTCGCGCACGCTCCATGCCCTCTGTCAGCACCTGTTCCACATCGTTCTCCTGGTTTAGTTCCACGTGTGCCCAGGCAATCGGAGCGAAGAGTAGGACCGCTTGCGGCTGGTCGGCGCCCTGCTCCGCTAACAGCAGAGTAAGCCGGTTCAAAGCTACGGCAGGCCGGCCGTTGAGCAATTCATGCTCGGCTAGAATCCGCTGACCGCGGCGCAGCAGCCACTGGTCTTGCCCGCGGTCCGCCGCGTCCATGGCTGCCTCCAACTCACCTACCGCCCTCTCGGACTTCCCCTCCAACACGTCGAGCTGTGCCAGTTGGTTGCGTGGATAGATGGCGGACCGGTCATCGTCCGCCAATAGCTGGGCAGATCGCTCAAAGACCACTCTCGCCTGGCGCCACTCCCCGATGAGGAGCATGATCCGCCCGAGCTTGACCAGGGTCCAGCCCATCCTCCCCGGCAGACCGGTCTGTTCGGCCACCTCTACGGCCCGCTCGTACTCTCCCCGGCTCCGGCAGTAGTCGCCGCTATCGCGGGCAATCTCGCCCAGATTGTCAAGCGCGACACTCATGGTACCGAAGTTACCTGTTGCCTCGGCGAGATCAACCGCCTCGCGTAATGCCTCCCGTGCCTCGTCCTGCCGGCCTAGCATCATCAGCGCAGCGCCTCGGCGGGCCTCGGCTACCGCCAACACTACGTCATAATTCACCTTGCGCGCGGCCGCAACCGCGCACTCGGCGGCCGACAGCTCGTCATGATATCGACCCACTCCAAAGAAGAGCCGCGCCAGGGCCGCATAGAGGGCTGCTAGACTGTGACCCCGCTGAGCAGAGGGAGGCACTCCCTCGAGCGCGGCAATGAATGGTTGAATACGAGCGATTCCCTGTTCATCCGTTCGGCGGTTGTGATGGATCCATCCGATCTCGGCGACACTCAGCGCCTCGCTGTCTCGGTCGCCTTGGACCCGATAGAGATCAGCTACTTGCTCCAGGACTTCCAGTGCTTCATCGTACCGCTCGCCGATATTCAGCACTCGACCGAGTCTAGCCAGTGCAGTTGCCCGCAGCGAAGGGTCACGTGGATCCCACGTTGGTGAGAACGTCAGCTCCACTGCGTTGCGGAAGTGCCGTAGCGCGTCCTCATAGGCGAAGACTGCCTCCGCCCGATCTCCAGCGAGCACGGAGAAGGTGACAGCCTGTTCGGCGTCTCCTCCGGCCCGGAAATGCCAGGCAAGTTCCGCCACCCGCCGCCCGCGCACCCGTTCGGGGAGTTGCTGAAGGGCCTCACCCGCCGCTCGATGGAGCCTCTGCCGTCGCCGGGCCGACAGGTTGCTATACAGCGCCTGCTGCGTCAGAATATGATTGAAGGTGTAAGGACCCGGACCAGTCTCACGTATCAGTCCCGCGCTGACGGCTGCCTCGAGCGCCTCGTCGAGTTCCTCCTCACTGTAGCTGCCGAGGGCTCGAAGATCGTCAAAGTTAAATGTCTCGCCCAATACGCTGGCCTCGTGGAGCACGGCCTCCGTTGGGGGCGGCAAACGCGCGAGGCGTTGCAGGATGGCAGCACGAACCGTTTGGGGAGGATGGATCTCCTCGAAGTCCCGGCGGTGCCAGCGTCCATCCAGTTGGTAAAGGTCTCCGTGTCCCACCAGCATACGGACGATTTCCCGAATGAAGAAGGGATTGCCGTTTGTGGCATCACGCACCGCCGCCGCGAACTCGGGCCAGACAGCCGCATCGCCTCCCAATGCTTCGCCGATCAACTCGGTGGTGCCTTTCAGGTCGAGGCGATGCACGACCACGCGCTCTACCAGACGATCACGATTGAGGTCAACGAGCGCCCGCTCCAATGGGTGGCGGGCACCTATCTCGACATCGCGGTACGTTCCCAGCAGCAGAATACGACCGGCCCGAGTATGGCGCGCTAGGTGCAAGAGCAGCTTCAGACTGTCATCGTCGGCCCAGTGCAGATCGTCGAGTAGGATGGCCACCGGCATCTCAGCAGCGGCGGCACACAGAAAGCCGCTCACCGCGCGAAAGAGGCGTTGCTGCCCTTCAAAACTACTGGTCCAGGGACTCCGCGTATGCGTCAGACGCTCAACCGCATCTTCGGGCAATAGCCCACCGAGATACGGCCATCGTCGCGGAATCTCTTCACGGATTCCTCGGGGAGCGGCCGCATGAGCGACGGCCAACGCTTCCAGAAAGGGATAGAACGGAACGAATTGCTCCGGCTCGTAGCACCGCCCAGTTGCCACCAGAAAGCCGCGCTTGCCCGCCTCCATGGCGAGTTCCTGGGCGAGCCGCGTCTTCCCGATCCCGGGCTCGCCCGCCAGAAGTACGAGGCGCCCGTTTCCTCCCACCACGGCGTCAATAGCTGTGAGGACGCGCCCGATCACGTGCTTGCGGCCAACGAGACGCTCGGCAGGTCGAGCTCCGAGGAAGCTCCCTGTATCGAGCAGAAGACTGGCGTTCGGGGCCAATGCAGAACGTGTCCGCGCTGCGGCCTCCAGCCTGGACTCCTCTTCTGGACCAAGCTGCAGCGCTTCCAGCAATAGCCGCACTGTATCTCGACGCGGCAGCCGCACGCCTCGCTCCAGGTCACCGATAGCCCGACCGCTCATACCGGCGCACTCCGCAAGCTCTTCCTGCGTCATTCCAGCAGCGCGGCGGTAGCGCTTGAGCAGAAGTCCGAACGCCGGTGATTGTACTGTGTACACGGCTACACCCGATCTGTCAACTCGGAGGCGGCAGCGCCGGCCCGCAGTCGGTCGCCACCGGTTGACCGGATGATAGCACGGGCCACGAAAGGGACGCGATCCAAGTTTCCTACAAGTTTCCACTTGATGCGTACCATTTTCCTGGTAGGGAGGGAGATTGAGGCGCAGACTGAGGACAGAGACGAAATGATCACACCGACACGTCTCTTGGAAGGACCGAATCGTGAACCCGTATGACTGCTGCGTAGCTGGATGCCAATACGGCGAGTGCCGGCTATGATGTCGACATCCACGGAGACCGAGACTCGACCCGCGCCGGTCTCGCTCGGCACAATGGACGACGTCTTCGACCGGTATGTCCAACCGATCTACCGGTTTCTCTATGGGCGCGTGGGCAACCGGGAGGACGCGGAAGACCTGACGTCGGAGACCTTCCTCAAGGCAGCGAAAGAGCTAGATGTCCGACGTTCGGAAGCTAGCGTCGCAGCCTGGCTCTTCACTGTCGCCAGGACAGTACTAGCGGACCACTGGCGGCGATACTACCGGTACGGCGCCCTGGTCCCATTTGAGGATGACTTGGCGCCGAGTGATTTCGAGTCCGCTGGCGCCGGTACTCCGTCCAATGGAGCAGAGCAGCGAGTGACGGAGATCCTCGCGACTTTGCCGGAGCGATACCGGATAGTTCTGGAGTTTCGCTTTCTCAGGGGTCTGACGGTACGGGAGACGGCGCACGAGATGGGCGTGACCCCGGAGAACGTCAAGGTGTTGCAGCACCGAGCCTTGGCCCGAGCCCTCGTCCAATGCGACGGACGCCGGCCTTGACCTCAGCGGGGCGAAGCGTGAAGCAACGGCTACCGGCGATCGAGCCGACCACAGCAACCGAAGAGGTAAAGAGAGCTCTCGACGGCGCCGGGACTCACCTCGGAACTAGCCCGAACGTGGTGCGCGCCATGGCCAACTCCCCGGCGGCGCTGATCGGTTACCTGGCTCTGGAAACGGCCCTCACCGAAGCCACGCTCGACGTCCGCCTACGACTCCAGATCGCCCTAGCGGTTGCCGAGGCCAACGATTGCCAGGGGTGTGTGGCGGCACACATGCGTGCCGGCATAGCGCTGGGATTGAACGCCGCCGCTATCCAGGGAGCTCGTCAAGCAACATCGTCGGATCCGAAGGTCGAAGCGGCACTGCAGTTTGCTCGGACAGTCGCTGAGTACCGAGGGGATCTCACCGATGACGAGTTCGATCGCATGCGCCGAGCCGGTTACAGCCATGAGGAGATTGCCGAGATTATCGCCAACGTGGTTCTCAGCATCTACGCCAACTACTTCAACGCTATTGCCCAGACGGAGATCGACACCCCTGACGATTGAAGCGCGACGCCGCGACCGCGCGTAGCGGCAGACAGGGCGAACCTGGGCGCATCTGGGAAGTCACTGATGGTGTCTGTAACGTCGTTCCGTACCTTCTTGTGAGACCCGTTACTACACATTGGAAAGGTACCTGTTTTATGAAGCTAATCCCCCCACGTCTGCTCTTTGGGCTGCTGGCCGGCGTTCTCGTGGCCGGAGCCGCCGGCTATGAGATCCACGCGCGCGCCATCGCCGACGCCGCTCCTACTCACCTCAGCGCCAGCCCGGTCAAGATCACGCACAACGCGAAGTTGGGCCGGATTCTAGTGACCACCCGTGGCCTGACGTTGTACTATTTCAAACGCGATAGGGCTGGTCATTCCAGTTGTAGCGGAGCATGTTCACGGGCCTGGCCCCCGCTGCTCACTCGCTCGGCACATCTCGGTACGTTCCATCTGCCTGCGAAGCTCGGGACTGTCTCCCATCACGGTGGAAAGCGTCAGGTCACCTACAACGGTTGGCCACTGTACAGGTTTGCCGGCGATCGGCGCCGAGGTGACACGCGGGGCCAAGGCATTCTCGGTCTGTGGTTTGCCGCAACTCCGGGGTTGCACGCCGCCAACTCGACTCCTCCCCCTACGGCCACAGCATCTCCCACGCCGACCTTGATGCCACTTCCAACCACCACTCCCACAGCAGCGGCTCCGCCGCCCGCGACGGTTCCCGCGGCGACGTCAGTCCCCACGGCTACTTCGGCGCCGGCGCCCTCTTCCACTGCTATTCCGTACATGGCGCCGCCTCCTACGGCCACTCCGTACGTCGTGCCGCCTCCGCTCGCCACTCCCACTACCGGGAACTGTATCCCCGGCAACAACGGTGGGGACATGGACGGCGATAACAACGGCGATCCTAGCGATGATGACGGCTGTCAATAACTCCCTGTAAGCCGATCCCCCATGGTCGCGTAAGTGTCGCGATCACCACAGATGCGAGGCGCCGAAGCGCCTCGCATCCGCCTTATATTTGCCCTCAAAAGTGATG
>JBPCKK010000010.1:0-12584 GCA_051004335.1 Chloroflexota bacterium | reverse complement strand
GGCGTTCGGCATTGCCTTCGCCATCAAGCTGCCTCTTTGGCCATTCCACACCTGGGCGCCGATTGCCTACAGCGAGGCGCCGTTTCCGGTAGTCATCGTCCTCGCCGGGATCCTTTCCAAGGCCGGGGCGTTTGGCTTTTTGCGCTACTGCCTCCCGCTGTTTCCCGATGCGTCACGAAACTTCGCCGGGCTCGTTTCCATTCTGGCCATCATCGGCATGCTTTACGCCGCCGGCATAGCCCTGGTGCAGACCGACATCAAACGCCTGGTGGCCTACTCCAGCATCAGCCACATGAATCTGATAGTCCTGGGCATCTTTGCCCTCAATGCCACCGCGTTCGATGGCTCGGTCCTGCAGATGATCAACCACAGCGTGATCATCACCGGGTTGTTTCTCTCTGTCGCCTATATAGTGGCCCGAACCGGATCGCGTTCCCTCACCGACATGGGAGGGCTGGGCAAACGGTGGCCGGTCTTTATGTGGGTATTCTTCGTCTTTGTCCTCGCTGGGCTCGATTTTCCAGGACTCAGTTCATTCGCTGGAGAATTTCTTATCCTTGCCGGTGTCTTCAAGGCCAATGCCTTCTACTCGGCAATCGCCGCGCTGATAGTGATCCTCGCCGCCTGGTACATGATTCGCTTCTTCCAGTACACGATGAACGGCCCGCTCACCGCATCGCCGGCGCAAGTCGCCGTGGTCCACGACGAGCCCGACCGCACGGTGTACCAGTTCCCGGTGATGCAGCGCCTGCTCAGCCGCGATCTCTTGCCACGTGAACTCGGCCTCCTCGTACCGTTGATCCTGTTGATTGTCTATATCGGCATTCAACCCGATCCGCTGACCGCCCGCATGAATAACACAACGAACTCGATCTCCACGCAAGTGCATTCCCCGCCGCCTAGCACTGCGCCGGTCGCGGCGGGCAGTGGCCGATGAGCCTTCTTCTCACCACGATTCCGATCCAAGTGACGGCCAGCGATTGGGGCGCTATCCTCCCCGAGCTGATCACCGGTGGCACAGTTCTCGTGCTCCTCTTGCTCGACGCGTTCTTGCCGGCTCGGCGGATCGAGATCACCACGATTGTGGCCCTCGTGGCTACGCTCATCGCCTTCATCGCCGCCGTCCATCTCTGGAGCGCCGGGGACAGTGGCGCGCTGTATGGCACGGTTACCAGCGACCGTTTCGCTATCTTTTTCGACGGCATCATTCTGCTATCGCTGGCTCTGGCTATCTTGCTCTCGCCGAGCTACATCCTTACGTCCGCCTTCGATGCCGGCGAGTACTACGCGCTTCTGCTGGCCTCGGCCACCGGTATGATGCTGATGGCCACCGGCACTAGTTTTATGGTCCTCTTTCTGGCTCTGGAGATGTTCTCCCTGGCGCTGTACATCCTTGCCGGCTTCGCCCGGTCGAACCAGCGCTCACAGGAGGCCGGCTTCAAGTACTTCCTGCTCAGCTCGTTTGCCTCGGCCTTTTTGATCTACGGTATGGCGCTAGTCTACGGCGCCACCGGATCTACTCGACTGCAGGCGATCAACCTCTGCCTGCACGGAATCGGCTGCGCTTCTGGAGCGGCCAGCAGCCCGTTGCTGTTCGTCGGAATCGGGTTGATGGTCGTCGGTTTTGCCTTCAAGGTGTCGATTGTTCCCTTTCACATGTGGGCGCCGGACGTCTATGAAGGAGCGCCAACGCCGATCACGGCATTCATGTCGGTAACGACCAAAGCGTCGGTCTTCGCCGCCTTTATCCGCGTTTTTAACTTCGCGCTCAACGGCGTTGAATCGCACTGGTTTGGGCTGCTGTGGGCGCTCTCTATAGCCACGATGGTAATCGGCAATGTGCTGGCTCTGGCCCAGACCAACATGAAACGGCTGCTTGCGTACTCCGGTATCGCGCACGCCGGCTACGTACTGGTCGCCATGACTGCCAATAACGCCCAGGGAATCGCGGCGGTTGCCTTCTACTTTCTGGCTTACGCGTTCATGAATATCGGCGCCTTTGTGCTGGTGAGCGTGCTGGAGAGCCGGGGTGAGGTAGGGGACGACATCGCCAGCTATCGCGGCCTCTTCGATCGGAATCCGCTCTTGGCCGCGGGCACCGCGGTCTTCATGTTCTCCCTCGCCGGGTTCCCACCCACCGCTGGATTCTTCGACAAGTACCTGGTCTTCATTGCCGTAGTCCAGGCCGGGCATACCGAACTCGCGATTGTCGGTGTTTTGACCAGCGTTTTCTCAATCTTTTACTACCTGCGCGTTGTCTACCTCATGTTCTTTGTCCGCGCCGAAGCTCCCCAGCCCCGAACCGTTGTCATGTCGTGGACCGCCGAGGTGGCGCTTGGCGTGGCGATGGGTGGCAGCATAGTTCTCGGCATAGTTCCCACCGGCTTTTTCAACTACGCCACGCAATCGGTCGACGCGATTCGTAGCGCCTTCGGCATGTAGTCCGCCGGTGTCTGTCTCGGAAAAACACGCCTCCAGAGGTTCGTAATGGAAGACGAAAAGTTCGATGCAATTGTCGTCGGGGCCGGCCCCGCCGGCTCAGCTGCCGCCCTTACCATGGCGCGTGCCGGCCTCAGCGTGGTCATGGTGGAACGTGGCCAGAAAGCCGGGTCCAAAAATCTCATGGGCGGCGTCATGTTCCGCGAGGCCACCGAAAGCGTCTTTGGCGCCTTCTGGAATGACGGCCCGATTGAGCGTCCCGTGATCGAACAACGTCTCTGGATGTTGGGCCAGCGATCAGTGGTGAGCGCCGGCTTCCGCACCGACGACTTCGCCCATCCACCATATAACGCCTTCACCGTGCTCCGCGCCAAGACCGACCCGTACTTTGCCAAGATGGCGGAGGACGCCGGCGCGTTCATGATCGCGGAGACACAGGTGACCGATCTGGTTACCGATGGCGGCAAGATTATTGGGGTGCGCACCGGCCGTGAGGGCGATCTCTTCGCCGATGTAGTGCTGGACGCCGAGGGCATCAACGCCTTCGCTGCCGTCAAGGCCGGCCTACGCAAGGACTACACGATGGACAACGCGGCACTGGCGGTCAAAGAGATTCATGCTCTCCCTCCCGAGGTCATCAACCAGCGCTTCAACGTGCGCGACAACGAGGGTGTCACCATCCTCATTACCGGCGAGTTCGCCCACGACATGATGGGCAGCGGCTGGATCTATACCAATAAAGATTCGCTCTCCGTGGGTTTCGGCGCCATCGTCAGCCACATGGTCGAGACCAAGATTCGGCCCAACGATCTTATCGAGCAACTCAAGGCGCATCCGGCAATACGACCGCTGATCGAAGGTTCCGAGATCAAAGAATATGCCGCCCACTTGATCCCCGAAGTGAAGTTTGAGGAACTACCGCGTCCCTACGGCGACGGCTACATGCTGCTCGGGGACGCCGCCGGATTCGTGAACTTCCTCTATCAGGAAGGCTCCAACATGGCAATTGAGAGCGGGAAGCTTGCCGGTGAAACGGTGATCGCCGCCAAGGAGAAGGGTGATTTTTCGGCGGAATCCCTCTCAATGTACGGGCGCAAACTCGAGGGAAGCTTTGTCCTCAAGGACTTGCGCGACCTCCGCCATGCCCCCGGCTTCTTCCGCACCCACCGCGAATTCTTCGGTGTCTATCCGCGGATGATGAATCAGGCGGCCAAGGACTTTCTCACGGTGGACGCGTCCTCCAAAAAAGAGAAACGCGGCGATATTCTTCGTGCCCTCCGTGGCCAGCGCCCGCTTCGCCGCATCGGACGTGATATGTTCGACGCCGTGCGGGCATTCCGATGATGGCTGTTTGCTGACAATTTGCACCGGATATCGTAGTACCGGGCTTCAACCCGCCCGGCGTTGGCAATCGAGGATGTCCGTCGACGTGAGTACAATTGCCAACGAGAATCTGGTGGGAACATGGCCGCCTGGCCCAGAAAAGTTTGGCGACGGCGGCGCACGGGCTGAAGCCCGGTACTACGGGTAGGGTGCGCTCTTTTTACGCGTAGTACACCGAGATCATGCCCATCCCAATCAAAACGAGGCCTACCATGCTCAGGGTGGCGGGCGTGCCGAAGAGGGAGGAGATGGCGCCGACCACGATGAGCGGCGGGATGGCTAAACCGGCAGTGAGGGTCTGCTGCAGGGCCAGTACCCGGCCACGCAATTCGGGCGCGGCACGCTCTTGCACGATGGTTTGTACCGGCGCGTTGATAAACGCCACCTCGATCCCGAGCAACGCGGCGATGGGCGCCATGATGATGATGAACTGGACGCCCTGCGGGGGATGGATTCCCAGCGTCCCGAGCCCGATCCAGAGAGTGGCGATCGCCGGCACGGCGGCAAGGCCGATCACGGTGATGCCGAGGCCCAGAAGGGCCACGATGACCAATCGCTCTTTGCGTAATCGGGCGCCGAACTGACCGAGGATAGTAATGCCGATTCCCAGCCCGACGCCGGCCGGCGCCAGCAGGAAGAACAGCGATGTGCCGGTGTTGCCGATGTGCAGTGTGTGAGTGAGGAATTCGGGGCCAACTTCAGCCAGGAGCAATAGGAGAGTCGGGGCTAGGGCGATCTGGAACAGAGCCAACACAAGCTTCGGGTCGGCCCGGATAAACGTGGTCACCTCGCGAAGATCTCCCCATACATGCCGGCTCAACTTGGCGACCGAAAGGCCGGCATCGGAAGCGTGCCGGCGCGTTATCGCCGGCAATGGCAGGAGAATGACAGCGGCAAAGGCGAAGAGCCCGGCGATGATAAGCAGCGTGGTGGGGATGCCCAGGAAACCTATGGCAATCGGCGCTATGGCGAAGCCCACGGCTTGCGAGGCCATGAACGTAGTCTGAAAAAGGGTATTTGCGGTGATGAGTTCATCGCCCTCAACCAGGAGGGGAAGGGTTGAACCCTCGGCCGGGGCGAAGGGTTGACTGATGACGCCGACCAGGAAGGTCACAACAAAGAGGCCGCCAACGTGAGTCTGCAGGAGAAAGTAGGCAAGAACCCCGACCACGCGAATCGCGTTGGTACCCACCAGGATCGTGCGCTTGGAAACGCGGTCGACCAGAACCCCCGACACACTACTGAACAGCACAGTGGGAATCTGGACGAGGATAATCGTGAAACCGATGCCGGCGGGACTCGATCCGGTAAGATTGGCGACCAGCACGATGAGCACATACCAGAGGCTGTTCTGCGCCGTCTGTGATGCCATCTGGGCAAGCCAGATGTTCATGAACGAGCGGTTACGCAGAACCGCGCCAAAACCCTTCGCGCCGCTGGATGGACGCCGGACGGGAGAGGCCGAGCGAGGTGGATCGGCCGGGGAGATGTCAGCCCCAGACAAAGCCGGATCGCTCACGGCGCTGCATTCCTCCCTCGGTAGCGAGTGTCTCCACAAGAAAGCTCTCGTACTGCCTTATGGATTCTTCCAGATCGTGCGTCAGTCCAAGAGAGCGGCTGACACTCTCTATCGCTGGTGCCGTTGCAGCGTTCGCCAAAATCGACACGACAGCCGCCGCCAGAGCGTGGGCGTCCCCAACTGCGGCGCAGTATCCATTCATTCCTTCGCGCACCAATTCCGGCAGCGCACCGGCGGCTACGGCGACCACCGGCAAGCCGCTGCTCACTGCCTCGAGAGTCGAAATGCTCTGCAGTTCAACCGGCGATGTGATGAGATACAGGGTCGCCAACCGGTAGATCGACGGAAACTCGTCATCACTCAGGTAGCCCATGAACCTTACTGCCCCCTCGAGCTGGAGTTCGGCGGCCAAGTGCTCCAAGCGGGCACGTTCGCTGCCCGTACCGCCCACTACAAATTGCACATCGTGAGAACGGCGCACTATCGTTGCCGCCCGCAGCCAGGTGTCCATGTCTTTCTCAGCATCCAGGCGACCGGTATAGAGAACAATTGGTCGCTCGTCTAGACCGAGGCGCGTCCGCAGAGCGGGATCGGGCGGTCCCGGGCGGAATCGATTGGTGTCGACGCCGTTGGAAATGACCCGAACGGGCTTCCGAAATCCCAGGTCATGCAGCAAGCCAGCCGCTGTTTGCGTAGGAGTGGCCACCAACGTGCAGCGGTTCAAGACCGCGATTAACCAGCGGGCCGTGATGGCATGTGCCAGCGGATAGAGCACACTCATCTCGCGCATACCATACAGTGAACAGGCGGGAATCGTATGGTTCGTCGCGGCCACGGGAATACCTCGCCGCCGAGCCAGCAACAAGGTAGCGATACTCAGAGGGAACGGATGATGAATATGAACCACATCCGGCCGCACCCGGTCCAGCCAGTCCCCGGCCTGCCGCCACGGCCAGGGAGCGAAACGCAGTTCGTGACCAACAGGTGAGCGAGCCGTGTGTACGCGCTTGATGTCCATGGCGCCGTCGCTCTCGATGAACGCCCGGCCAGAAGGGCTGGGCGCCAGCAACGATACGTAGTGGCCACGGGCCAAAAGTCCATGGCCCAGATTGCGAATGAGAATTGACGGTCCGGCGATCCAAGGGTAATAAAAGTCGGTGACGAGACCTACGTTCACCCCGCGGAGGCTTCGGCTTTCAGTGATGACGCCCGCTGGCGCTCGATGCGCCGGCGCTCTTTCATATAGCGGATATCGGCCATCGCACTCAGCACAAAGTTGCGATCCAGCTTGTAGTAGAAGGACGGGTGGATGTAACACAGATTGCTGCAATCGTCGCAGAACTTGAACTTGCCCGCCTTGTCTTGCATTTGCTTCCAGCGATCGCTCTGGAAGAAGTCGATAATGTTCCAGTCAAACTTAATGCGTTGCGCGATCTTGTGGTAACAGGGATAAAGAATGTACCCATCCGGCGAGATGGCGATGACGGCGTTCGAGGCCTTGCAGGACCGATCCTCGATTTTGTTCCCGCCCTTTGACGACACATTGAGTTCGCCCCAGTTGACATACACATTCTTTTCCCAGGCGACAGCGCGGGCTTTTTCCAGGTGCTTCGTGGCCACACCGTCATTGCCAAAGTACTCCCACTCCGGCTGGACCTTGAGGATGGTTTGCTTCTGCCGGCAGAGTTCGATCATGCCGGGAAGCAGATCGGCATTGTCGTTGGTCAAAACAAAGATAATCTGATACGGCTCACCCAGTTGACGGGCCAGATCCATGCTGCGAATCACGAAGTCATATGAATTGTCCCGACGCAGCGTGTTGTGTGGCTCCGCTTCGGGTGAGCACAAGGAGAAGTTGAGAATATCGACGAGGCCCTTGATCTCCTGGGCGCGACGAGGGTAGAGCGTGCAGTTCGTCGTCATCTGGGTGCGGAAGCCACGGTCCTTGGCGGCACGCAACAGCACGCCGATGTCCTTACGCAAAAGCGGCTCACCGCCGGTAAAGTCAATCAGGCGCACGCCGAGCTTCTTCAAGATGTCGAAGTGTTCGATGCTTTCCGCCGTCGACGTGTATTTCGATACCGGCAGCACGTCCATGGGGCCATCGGGGATATTGCAGAATACACAACGCGCATTACATTTGTAGGTCACGTAGTAATAGGCCATAACTGGTTTGCCCAACATGGGCCCGAGGACGAGATCCGCCATCGCCGGCGCTCGATCGGGGAGCACGGATTGAAGGTTCAAGTGGGCAGCCTCCTGCTGGTGGTGGCGTGAAATTCGCTTGCCGGTCACGATCAACCAAAGTATACATGCGTTTCCACGGTAGCGACCTCCGTGGAATTACTGAAAGGACGCTGGATGCCAGGGCAAAGTGAATTAGACGTAGCCTCGTCGATAGCTGTGGAAGCAGGCGAGGTGCTACGCGGCTACTTCGGTAGTGACCGGATGGATGTACGGGCCAAGGGTGTTGGCGATGTAATCACGGCCGCTGATCTGGCCAGCGAGCGACTTGTGCTTGGTCGCCTCCGTGAAGGGTTCCCGCAAGACGGAGTCATCGGCGAGGAAGGAAGCGACATCCCCTCCGCCAACGGGCGTCTCTGGGCTATCGATCCGCTTGACGCGACGCTGAATTATTCGCGTGGGATCCCAGTCTGGTGCGTGAGCCTGGCCCTCTTCGCCGTTGGCGAACCGGTGCTTGGCGTGATCCACGACCCATTACGGGGGGAGACATTTACCGCCGAGCGCGGCGCCGGAGCCACGTGCAACGGCCGGCCAATACGTACCAGTGGCATCACGGCAGCTGCCGAAGCACTGGTTCATGCGACGGTCGATTTTCACGATCACAGTCGGGATGCCGGCATTGCCGACTTGCAGGCCATCGCCCCACACGTCCTGCGCACCCGCAATCTCGGCTCAGCCGCGCTCGGCCTGGCGTATATCGCTGCCGGCCGCCTGGATGCCATGCTGCATCGCTACGCGCATGTCTGGGATTACGCCGCCGGCGTGATTCTCATTCGGGAGGCCGGTGGCGTGGTGACGTCCATGCAAGGCGATCCCTACAGGGTCGAAACTGAATCGATCCTGGCCGCGGCCTCCGCCGATGTGCATGCATCGCTACTCGCGCGCGTCCGCTCGGGAGCCGATTCGCGGCTAGAATAGCGCAAATTGGAATCGGCGACGGATCGGAACTCTATGCGCACCACCCTACGGCGCTTCCTGCTGAGCGTCTTCATTGTCTTGCTGGCTCTCGGTCTGTTCGTCGGCTACAAGGCGTACAGTATCTATCGCGATGTTAGTAAGGTGACCGGCGTGATCTATCCTCGCTTGTCTCCAACGGTGGAACCCATTGCCACCTTGCCTCCGTTCAATGGGAATAATCCATTTACCGTGCTGGTTCTGGGAAGCGATAACGACAAGAAAAAGCAAGAGGTTCATCCGCTTACCCAGAGCATGATCGTGGTGCGCGTTTATCCAGCTCAGCACTCGGTGCGCCTTCTCTCCATCCCGCGTGATTTTTGGGTGCCCATCTATAAACATGGCTATGGCAAGATCGACCTCGCCGCCAAATACGGCTGGATTCCACTTGCGCGAGCCACTGTGGAGAAGCTCTTCGGCATCCACATCGACTATTACGCCTGGGTGGGCCTCAATGGGTTTCGTCAGGTGGTGGACTCGTTCAATGGGATCAATCTGGATATCAGCCGCCCCATCCTCGACGACTACTATCCCGACGATCAGCGCGCCGGTAATCCCTATGGATTTATTCGGCTGCTCATTCCGCCCGGCTGGCGGCATCTCTCTGGGCGACAGGCTCTTGAGTACGTTCGCTCGCGCCACGCCGATCCGATTGGCGACTTCGGCCGTTCCGAACGCCAGCAGCAGATTTTGCTGGCGCTGCGACACAAAGCGACCGGATTCAGCGTACTCACCAAGATTCCCGATCTAGCCGACGCCCTGCAAAATGTGGTGCAGACGGATTTCAGTGTCGGGCAGCTATTCCAACTAGAGAAGCTCTCCCGTGGCATCACCACCAACAGCATCCAGCGCCTGATACTGCAAGCGCCCACCTACTGCCGCTACGGGTTTGTAAATGGACAGAGCGTTCTCTTTCCCAACTGGGCAGTAATCCGCCCGGCGGTGCACTCGCTCTTTTTCCCATCCGCTCCGACAAAGGCGCCGGCCGCTCACACATCACCACCGGCGCCTCGCCCCTCACCAAACCACCTTTCCGGCACAGCAGTCAAACCAAGCGCCACTCCCACGCCGGCTCCCACCCCAGTTACTCCTGCCTTGAACCAGTTACCGGGAACCCTAATTTTCGAACGCGAGGGCAACATATTCCAGCTGTCGCCAACCCGACAACTCAAGGAAGTATCCGTCTACGGGGGACACGCGCTCAACGCCAGCGCTATGCCGGGCGTTTCTCCCGATGGCCGCTCGGTGGCGTTTCTGCGTTTCTCGTCGTATGCCACCGACGTGTGGGTCATCAACCGGCATACCGGTCAGCTTCGCCAGCTCACCTCTGACACGAATATCCGAAACGTGCACGATAACCTCTGGGCCATCTGGCCGTCTTGGTCGACGGACGGCAAAACCGTCATCTATTCCTCCGATCAGCAGAAGTTAAAGTTTCCGCCGTCGGAAAGCCGTTCGGTGGATCTGGCCATCTGGGCGCGTCCGGCCACCGGTGGCGCGGCGGTTCAACTTACCAGTTCCTCGAACACGCTAGGAGCCGGCGGCGACACCGACCCTATGTGGCGTCCCCATGCGAACCAATTCATGTATGTCCACTGGAGCTACAACAAGAACAACCAGCCGGTCTCGCAGCTCATCGTCCGCGATGTGGCTGATCAGAAAAGTTGGCCGCTCACCGCGGCCAATGGTCGCGTCCTCCAGCCCATCCTGTCGGCCGACGGCAGTCTGATCACCTTTGTACAAGGGTCCGGGTCCAGCAGTCAGATTGTGGTAGCACCGCTGCTTGGCGGAACTGGAACTCCACATCTCGGTCCTCTTCGCGTGCTTGCCGGTGGCGAGGTTGCCCAACCGGCAATCGCGCCGGGGAAAAAGTGGGTGTCCTATCTGCAGGCCGACGGCGATGATTTTGTATTGGAGATGGTCCCGATCACCGGCGGGTCGCCCGTGCGGATCGATGAGGCCGGCCCCAACCTGGATGCCATTTCAAGACCGGTGTGGACGAGCCACTAGACTTCTAACACCCTCCGAAAATCCTCCGCCAGCACGCTCATCAGCACGCCGTTCGTCCAGTGGCCATCGAAGTAGGCCCAGTCGCGCATGATGCCCTCTTCCACGAAGCCATTCTTCCGGTAGGAGTGGCGTGCTCGTTCATTGGACTCATGCACGTTGAGCGACACGCGTCGCAAGCCGAGTTGCATGAATAGATAGCGCAACAGGGTACGCATCGCATCGGTGCCGTAGCCCCCGCCCCAGAACTCGGGATCCGCGATCATTATCGAGACCGAGGCGCTGCGCACCTGCCAGTCCAGATCGTAATAATCGATCTGACCAATTGGCGTGCCATCCAGGGTCTCGACTATATACTTCCGTGAGTTAGTCCTGACAAGTTTGACATCTTCGGAGCGCTGTACCTCGGGAAGCGACATCGTATTGCCTGGCAAGCCCCAGTAGAGCATTACATCTTCGTCGTTCAACCATCGAGCCATGAGCGGGTAATCGGAAGGCTCGACCGCACGCAGAATCACTTTGCTTCCCCGCAGCATGGCGAATCACCTCGTCATCAACAGTACTGGATTGTATGCGCTGTGCTAGCCTCACCCGTGACCGCGTAACACGTGATTGGAAAGAACCCCGCTTCATCGGCGCAATCGCCGTACCGGCCCCTTTTGAGGTTGTATGACCTCCTCAAGAGAGACGCGCTACGTCTCATTCCGTTCCTCGCCGTGTTTCTCTCGGCATGTGGACAGTCACACACAGGTGCGACGCCGGGAGTTCTGGAACGTTACCAGGCACTGAAACCGGTATTGGCCTTGGTGACTCGCGATTCCATCGCGGTTGCTCAGGAGACGATAGCTCTGCGTGGCAGCCTTACCAATGGAAACGATGCCGCGGTTCGCCGCACGGCAGTTCAGCTCAAACTCAGTGCGCTGGCGTTGGATGCGCACTCGGGCGTCGCCGCCGCTGCCGTTCAGACCCTCGAACCGCATGAACGCAACCAGCACTTGCGTGCGTACTTGCAACTCATCGACGGCAGTCTTGCCCACTCATGGCTGGAGGGACGCTATGTGGCGATGATGAGCGATGTCGCCTGGGCGGATCCTTACCTTACTGTGACGAGCGATGCGACCCGGGCCATACAGCTCTGGAAGGCTGCAGTACAACAGGCGCGTCTGGCACAGCAGGACGCCGCCACCGGCGCCGCGCTCAAACGGCGGTTCACCCGCCTGTTCCGCTATATTCCGGTAAGGACAAAGCAGTAGCACTAGTGTAGTTGACTTTGCTCCGGTAGGGGCCGGCCCGAGTGCCGGCCCGCCGCCGCAGCGGTGCCCCCCGGTGCTTAGCGGGGGAATCGGCGAGGCGACGATCAGGCGGGCGGCCACTCGGGGCCGCCCCTACCGAATGGTTGTCAACGGCAGCCGCTCTGGGGGGAGAAATGGATGTTCGACTGGCGCTAACCGGCTTCGGCAATGTGGGACAGGGTCTCGCGACATTGCTTACGAAGTATGGAGACCGATACCAACGAGAGTATGGAGTCCGCCCGGTCCTGACCGGCATAGCCGATCGGGGCGGAGCGGTGACCGCTCCTCAGGGTCTCGATCCCGAGACGCTGCTCGAGGCAAAGCGCGCGACCGGCACAGTGGCTTCGCTTCCCGAAGGCACTCCGGGCATGCACGGGGAACAGTTTCTCGACCGTGCCGATGCTCGTGTGCTTATCGAGGTGGCGAGTACCAACTTTGTCGATGCCGAACCCGGTTGGTCGTATATCCGCGGCGCCTTCGCGCGGGACATGGATGTCGTCCTGGCCAGCAAGGGATCGCTCGCCCTGCACTACGGCGCGGTGATGCGGGAGGCGGCAAGCAAGGGCCGTCGCGTCCTCTTTTCGGCGACGGTTGGCGCGCCGGTACCGTCGCTGCAAATCGCCGAACGAGGACTTACCGGCGCGGGAACTCTGGGCTTTGAGGGGATTCTCAATGGCACGACGCATCAAATCCTTACCGCAATGGCCGGCGGCGCTACGTACGACGAAGGCGTGCGCCAAGCGCAG
>JBPCKK010000009.1:0-9859 GCA_051004335.1 Chloroflexota bacterium | reverse complement strand
GCCAATTCGTTCGGCCACATCCGGATACTCCAATAGCTGGAGCAGGGCGTGGGCAAACGCCGAGGCATTGCTATCTGCCCGGACGGCGTCCCTGCCGTTCACGATGGCAATGCCTCGGCAGCTTGGTTTCGTCAAAACGACGGGTCGTCCGTAGGCCATTGCCTCCAGGACCTTGGTCTTTACCCCTCCGCCCTCATTGACTGGACAGGCAACCACATTCGCGCGGCGGTAATAGGGAGACAGGTCCGCCACTGCGCCGGTGATCTCGACATCATCGGCACGGAAAACGCGCATCCACGCAGGAGGCTCCGGACCAACGAAGGTGAGATGCGCGCGCCCGCGCCGGTGACTGCGCAAGATGGGCATTACCTGTTCGAGTAGGAAACGTGCAGCGAGCGCATTTGGACGGTAGCCATAGGAGCCGACGAACAAAATATCGCTGGCGGTCGACACCGTTTGTGCGTCAGCTGTCGGAAGGGGGATTACGTGTGGCACGACCCCGATCGAGCAGAACGGGTAGGTGCGTGCATATGAGCGCTTGTCTTCGGACGAGAGAGTCCAGACCCTCGCGGCTCTGCGCAGATACAGCGCCTCCGCCAGTACAACACTGACGTGAGCCGCCGGAGAGCGTCCAAGGCTCTTCATCATGCTGATTCCCGGCTCATAGTTGTAGGTTTCGACAACCACGGGTATCCCCAGCCGCCGGCCCAGTGCGGTCACATCGGTGAAGTGCGGATGCGTCGCTAGAACAATGTCCGGCTCAAAGTGCGTGATCGCATGACGCACGTCTGTCCAAGCCGCGGCTTCGGTGAGTTGAATCGGTCGATGCCACCGGGAGACACGTGCTGACCGATGACCCGCCGATGTAGCTCTCGCCGCGGGCGCGTGCACCAGGACACTGTGGCCAAGGGCACGAAGTGCTTCACGCACCTGTCCATAACGAACCAAGTGTCCTTCATGGGGGGTATGAGTAAACTCGGGCACGAGATAGAGTATACGGACCATTACTGCCTATTCTTCCCGCGCACCATGAAGTTGAGAGACATAAATTGGTACTGCATACTCGGCGGTCACCGATAGGTCCGGTACTTTCTCCGCAGGGTAAAGTCAAGAGTAGCGGTGACTCTCTTCGACTCAATGGCTTCGGCGCGGGGAAGAATGTTCCGCAGAATGAAGAGCCACTCTCGGTGGAGAAGTCGCAGGGTAAATCTCCACCCTCGTACTCGGTAAGCGCACAGTAAGCGATTCCTGAACCACAGATACCGTTTTCGTTCGGGCTGCTGCCCGGCTGTTCCAGCAACGCGATGTCTCACCACGGCGCGAGGCTCGACAGCGAGCTGGTATCCGAGTGCCCGACTTTGCAGACACCAGTCCACGTCTTCCCAGTAATAGCCGTAGCCCGTGCGCAGGTGACCTACTCGGCTCAGTACTGCCATAGGGATCAAGACAGCGGCGAAATCCAGCCACTCTGGTTGAGAGTCACACTCTAGCTGTACCTGTTCGAGCGGTTGGCCCCAGCCTTCATGGCTTGTTGACCAGGTGCGTTCGGTAAGCCGGCCACCGGCGGTGAATACCGTTTGCGGATTGTCAGCGTAGACTTGAATCGGTCCAACGGCAGCAAGACGCGGATCCTTCACAACTGCAGCCATCAGATGCTCAAGAGCATTCTCCGCGAGTTCCACGTCATTGCCCACGAGAAAGACATAGTCGTAGGCGTCATCTTTCGCCAGTTGCAATCCCAGATTCACGGCATTGGCGAAGCCCGTGGGCGTATCCGTATGCAGCAAGCAGTCGTTCGGGCGAAGCCGAGACCTCAGGGACGAATCGGACCCGTCGGTTGATCCGTTATCGACAATGAGAAGATTGCAAGCAGCCGATTGGGCGCGCAACGAATTGATACAGCGACCGGTCATTTCGGCCGCATTGAACTGCACCACGACAGCCAGCACACGAGGAATCATGGAAGCTCTCAAGACCCGAGAGCCGCTAGCATCGATATTGGTCCGGTAGGGGCCGGCCTCTGTGCCGGTTGAACCGGATCATCCGGCCCGCCACCCGCAGGCGGCCCGGGTCGCGGACTCAAGGCTTCCGATCGTTGCTGCAAAGTCCACCTACGAGTTTTCGGAACAGTAGCAGGCGCGAGTTCCATCACACTTCCACTGGTTACTGATCTGGTACGGGCCGCCCCGAGCGTTGGCCCGCAGGCCGCCCGACGTCTCACCATGGTGACACGGGAGAGCATCGAGCAGACGCCACTCCCTTGCGACCTGGGCGGGCGCTGAGGTTGCTAGTTCGAGGGCCAATCTGCGGACCGGAGGGCCGCCACTCGGGGCGGCCCCTACCAAACGCACCTGAATGGAGCCCGAGGATATCGGCCTCCCGTCAGTCCCTGGGAGCCACGCGCAACAGCACGGTCACCCAGGTACGGTATGGCCGCCACACGTCACTTATGGCGGCAACCCCCTCATCGCCGGGCTCGTGACCGAGGGCATAGGCGGCTTGCAAGGTTCGAAGGAAGTGAAGTTCGCGTGCCGGCGCGGCGTCGACCAGACCGGCGCCGCGAATCAGAATGAGGCGAGCGCCGAAGTCTCCGGTGCCGGAGATTCCCTTGAGCTGTCGCAGTGCCTCACTCTCCGGCAGAGCGCGGAGGGCAGCAGCATCGAGCACACCGCCGAGTGACGCTTCGGCCAGATGCTGCAGGTACTCCGCCTTACGCCCAAACAAACCAGGAAAGCTCTCCAGCGAGAGAAGCTGATCCGGCGCGGGGAAGGCGACCCGCCGGTCGCCATGGATGTCAACCGATTGGCCTAGCTGCTCGGCGAGACGCCGCTTGACTATCGCCCCTTGGCTCATCTGAATCCGAGTGGAGATGATCGCCCAGGCGCCGGCTTCAAATGGTGAGTAGAAGAGGACGGGCCGGAACCCATGCAATCGAGCCTGTAAAGCTCCCACCACCGGATCGCGTTCGCCAACCTCCGGGTAACCACTCCCGTCAATATCCAGCGAGAGGATGCGCTCCACCTCGGCGCGCACCTGCTCCGGCTCACCGGAGCCAAAGACTTCACCGACCACGCGCCCATTCACTCGACGCAGGCAAACACCCACAGCTAGCTCCGCTCCCTGCGGCACAAAGGCGAAGTGTACGTGATCCTCGGGCGCCGATTGCCCGTAGTTCGCCGGCCCGAAGCCCTCGAGAAAGCGGGCGGCGGCTCTCAGACTGAATGGCCCGCGTGGGACAAGGGTGAAGCTGGAAACGGACATCCGCGACCCTCCATGGTTGGGAGCCATGACCAAAGTCATGGCTCGCCTGTCCTGAAATCCTGTCCGGTGGCACATTCCAACAAGCTCGTCAATTTGCAACTCGCTCTCGGAAACTCATGGGGCCCAGAGCTTGCTAGCGCTCTCTGTCCGGGCGCCAGATTGCGCTACCGCTGGCCCGATTCTATCTGCTTTCCCGATGGACGAACCTATTCGGTCCGGGAGCCAGCAGCAGGTCGTTGCCGTGGGAATCCTTGTACAGTCAGTCAAGGGTGACTGCCCAATAGTCTCCTGGTCCCGCTGCCGTATCGAGCCGAAGCGTATATGTGCCGTACTGCACGGTGATGTGAGCAGGGTAGGGAAACAGCGTGGTGCCCTGATACTTCAAAATCTCAACGACTTGGGGCGCGGTCAACCGGGCCGGCCTATCCGGTGGCCCTACCTGGATGACGGGAGGAGCAGTGGCACTTGCCTGGTTTCGCGTCGACAGCACAACTCCAAACACAGCCACCAGAAGGGTCAAACTAACGATACCGACGATCCGCTTCATAACTTTACCTCTATCACGGGCACCGTGTGTCCGGTAAAGTCCCAGGGAGTGTGTAAAGGAGTCGCTTGCATGAGGCGGCCATCGTGTGGTTCCAATCGGAGAGACCAATCAACCGATGGAGGACACGATGGCCGACGACTACAGGATGGCATTAGACGACCTGCTGCGTAAAGCGCAGCTGGAGGGTGAGGTGGACGTTCTCCGCGCCGGGGTGCAGGCACTCGCCCAGGCGATGATGGAGCTGGAAGTGACCCAGCATGTGGGCGCCGAGCCGTACGAGCGAGTGCCGGCTCGCCGCGGACAGCGGAACGGCACCAGAGAGCGGGAGTGGGACACGCGGGTGGGACCGATCGACCTCACGGTGCCACGAGTGCGGGATGGTAGCTACTTCCCCTCCCTGCGTGATCCCCGCAAGCGGGCAAAACGGGCGCTGGTGGCCGTGGTGCAGGAAGCATACGTGCAGGGGGTCTCGACCCGACGGGTTGATGACTTGGTCAAAAGTCTGGGGATGCACGGCATCAGCAAGAGCCAGGTGTCTCGCCTCTGTGCGGAGTTAGACGCCGAGGTCGAGCGCTTCCGCACCCGTCGTCTGGAGAGACCCTATCCGTATGTCTGGCTCGATGCCACCTACCTCACGGTCCGGAAGGGCGGCCGGGTGGTGAGGATGGCCGTGGTGATCTGAGATTGCCGTGAATATGCGCGGGGAGCGCGAGGTGCTGGGCCTGGATGTGGGACCGAGTGAGGATGGCGCCTTCTGGCTCGCGTTCCTACGCAGCCTGGTAGCTCGTGGTCTCTCTGGGGTCCGGCTGGTCATCAGTGATGCCCACGACGGACTCACAGGGGCGATTGCCGCCGTGCTGCAGGGGGCAAGCTGGCAGCGTTGCCGGGTGCACTTCATGCGTAACGCTCTGGCCCATGTGCCCAAGACAGCACAGCAACTGGTCGCTGCCTCGATCCGCACCGTCTTTGTGCAAAGCAGACGCGTCCCGTGCCCGGGAGCAGTGGGGCCGCGTGATCGAGAGCTTCCGTGGGAAGTTCGACCGAGTTGCGCAGTTGCTGGAGGATGCCGAAGCGGATGTGCTGGCCTACCTCGCCTTTCCGCAAGCGTACTGGAAGCAGATCTGGAGCAATAACCCACTCGAACGCTTGAACAAGGAGATCAAGCGGCGGACCGATGTGGTTGGTATCTTTCCCAATGAGGCAGCGGTGAGTCGGCTGGTGGGCGCGGTGCTGGTCGAGCACCATGATGAGTGGCAAGGGGCGAGGCGCTACTTCAGCGCCGAGTCCCTGGCGCTTCTGGACACGCCGAAGGAGGTGCAGCAGATCGGAATGCTGGCGGCGAGCTAGCGTGCCGCGCCGATGCCGGCTGCCGGTATCGGCGATTGGGGTCGCACGAATTTCCACACTTGACGGGACTTATACCGTCGGGCGGGGGGCAATCCTTTAGGGCAGACGAATACTCAGATTGACTGGCTCAATTCTAATCACATCACCACGTGGCGTATTAACTTCAACACATGCTCGTGTGTTGCCTGGTACCTGGGGACGGGGATACCTCCCGCGAACCAACTGAGCCTCTGGAGCGTTATGAAGCACGAGCTGGGGCATGCCCTCGGCCAATGCCACAGCGGCTCATCGACAACCTTGATGTACTACCAGACCTTCTATGGCCAAGTCCGCTACGTCGGAACTGACGCCGTGAACGGCAACTACTACCTCTACGAGGGACCAGCGTATAACGGCCCAGGGCCGGAGGCTGGTTGCATAGGAAATTCGGGGGCAAACGCATGAACACAGCGCTACCTGGCCGCCGTCAACTCGCTGCCATCGCCGTAGTTGTCTTACTGGCGTAGCTGGGCATAGCCACACTCATTGTCGAGCATCACGCCATGACGACGGCGGCCAGCGGCTCGGACAATTCTCAGATCGCTCCTGTACTTGGCATGCTCGTCGATACGAATCTACGGGTCGTCGATGCGGATTGGTGGGGCCTGCCAAGCGAGCCGGCATTCAGCGTGGCGATGTCCTTCGAAGGATTGGTTCGGTCACACTTCCAGGCGCCGTCTCGATCGACCCCCGGGACGCACTGATCCCATGCGGCATCCCTCGGTCCATACGGTCTTCGAATGATGTCAAGCGGACATTTCTAGCCGCCGTGCCGGATTGGGACCGGACAATCACGATCGTCGTGGATCGCAACGGAGAAACCCTTGCTCTGCCGGTGCTCGTCACCGAGCGGCCATACAACTATGACCCGGCCCATCCGCATCCGACGGTTACACCAGTTCCAAGCAGCCTGGATTCGAGCACGTTTTATCTGTAGATGTCGGTGCGCCATGCTTGATCATGGGTGGGACACCGGCCGGAACTAGCAATTCGGCCGGATTCCGCCACCGCGTGTGGCCTGTTGGGCAATGATAGGGTGTCCCGGCTACCACGACCGTCGCTGCCCTTGCTCACAACACGAACTTGTTTGCCACTTGTCTCGGCCGCCACCCGAACCGTCTCGGCGGAAGTAGGCATTGTCCGTGGTGAAACTCGGGCGCCGGACGTCGTGGTGGATGGGGGAAGATCATTGTTAGCTAGCCAAAGCCGCTGCGGCGGCGGGCCGGCAGGGGCGCTCGGCCCGTACCAGTCGGACGTTTTGGTGTGGGCCGAAGCGTGACCATCCGGACCAAACAGTGGCAGCGACTCACCTACTCGCGCATAATCCCAAGATTGCCAACGATTCAGACTATGTGATGGAGAATCAGGCACAATAGGTCATGGAGCAACATATCGTGGCACTTGGCGGTGGGGGATTTGGCGGGGAGATCAATCCTCGCATGCATCAGTATCTACTCGGTCTGACCGGACGGTCCAAACCGCGTGTGTGCTTGGTTCCGACGGCGGTCGGCGACAATGACAGCTTGATCGCCGCCTTCTATAAATGGTTCGCTCCGGATGACTGCAAGCGGACACATCTCACGCTGTTTATGCGAGACGTTGAGGATCTGCGAGGCTATCTGCTCGGCCAGGACTTGATCTACATATCCGGGGGTAACACGGCAAACATGCTGGCGGTCTGGCGGGTCCACGGGGTTGACGTAATTTTGCGTGAGGCGTGGGAGCAGGGCATCGTGCTCTGCGGGGGAAGCGCGGGCTCGATTTGCTGGTTTGAAGCGGGGATCACCGATTCATTCGGACCGACCCTGGCGCCGCTGCATGATGGGCTTGGTTTCCTGGCGGGCAGCAATTGCCCCCACTACGACAGCGAGCCACAACGGCGGCCCACCTACCAGCGCTGCATCGCCACTGGCTTTCCTCCCGGTCTGGCGGCTGAGGATCACGTTGGTCTGCACTTTGTGGGCGCCTCGCTTGCCGAGATCGTGACGGCTCGGCCCGGTGGGCAGGCGTTCCGCGTCGAGCGCGAGGGCGATGAAGCGCGCGAGACGCCGCTGGCTGCGCAGTATCTCGGCTGAGCGGTGGGACCGAGGCACGCGAGGGAGGGTGCGCGCCTCGGTCCGCAATGAGGAGGCTGGTAACTTAAAACTTTTCGACGAGCTATTAGGCCGACGAAGGCCGGTCTGCGGACCGGAGGGCGGCCACTCTGGGCCGCCCCTACCGGATTAACGTCAAGGGAAACTCCTCTAGTGGCCGTGTTTTCCGGGGTGGCAGGGCGCGGCGCCATCTCCCGGCTGTGGTGGAGGGCTGCCGATCGTCCCACTGGTGGGCTCCGGCCCAGGCGTGCTGGGCGTCGGGCAGGTTTTCTGCCCTGTTCCGGGCGCAGATTGCGTTGTAGCGCCGGTGACGGGCTGGTTCTTGGCGCCGTGGCCGTGACCTTTGGCGCCATGGCCCCGACCCACGGTGCCGGGCTTGGCGGGTTTTGCCGGCTTGGCCGGCTTGGTTGCACCGAACGTGGTCGTGGCTGTCGCGCCGGCGGCGGTTGGAGGGCAGCCCTTCGGGCCGCGCGCGCCGCTACTGCTTGAACCGCCAGGTCGTCCGGTGCCCGGGCAATGTGGCCCGTGGGGTTTGCGGCCGCCAGCGACGGGTGTGATGGATGGGGTTGCTGTGATGGGCGTGGAACAGGCGCCTGGTGTGCCGGTCGCTCCCGCGGAGTCACGTACGTGCCTCCACCGCCGATGCGTCCGTGGGCGGCGCTTGATGCGTTGGCCTGGCCGGCGAGAGCCAGAGTTCGGGTGAGGTCTGATCGAGGCATTACATCTCCTTGTGCGGAATCTGCCTCCAGCCTAGAGAGCAAAGTTCACCATAAATTGTCCAAACACTGAACTTTTCCTAAACCTCTTACCCATCGCGTACATGGATGCCCAGCCGGCGACTACGCTGAGAGCATGAAACCGGCAAGAGTATTGGTAGTCGACGACGAACCGGGCATGGTGCGGCTGACTGCTTGTCGGCATACTGATTGGCGCCTATCTCAGCCGCGTGATCAGCCGGCCGCTCCGCCAGGTGTTGGAGGCGTTGACGGTGGTGGGCAGTGGCCAGTACGATCTCGCCTTGCCGGAGCAAGGCTGGAGTGAGGCACGCGAGCTGACTAGACGGTACAGCGACATGGTTGCCGAGGTGGCGCACAGTCACCAGGCGCTGCGCGACTTCATGGCCAATGCGGCGCACGAACTCAAGACGCCGGTTGCCTGGTCGCGGGCTATGCTCGCGCTCTAGCCGATGGAACGGCGGAGCGCGGCGACGCGGTGGACGATGCGGTGGCCACCATTCGCGGCGAAAGCGAGCACCTCGCCCGTATTGTCGAACAGCTCTTTGCCCTATCCAGCCGAACCGCCGATCCCGATTCGCTCCTTCGGCGGCGCTGCTCGGCGGGGCGACTGGCACGGCGGGTCGCCAGTCGGTTCCGAGCTCGCGGAGCTGGAGAGGAAACAATTGCTGGTCGAGGTCATCTCGCCGTTGCCGAGATGCTACTGGGACGAGGAGCGGATCGCCTCCATGCTGGCTAATCTCCTGGACAACGCGCTCGATCACACACGTGCCGGCGCCACGATAGTTCTACGCCTGGAAGAGCGTGCGGACGAGATGGTCATTCAGGTGGAAGATTCGGGCGCCGGCATCGCAGCGGCTGAACTTCCCCATCTCTTCGAGCGGTTCTACCGAGGGCGTGGGCGAGCACGAAAGGAAGGGCACGCGGGACTTGGCCTAGCCCTGGTGCAGGAGATCGTCCAGCGCCACGGCGGCGGCATCACGGTCGACAGTCGTCTTGGCGAAGGCACAACATTTGTCATTCGCTTGCCGGTGGTTGTCGAGCAGCCGAGTGAAGCGGCGGTCTCGGCGTGAAATGGCTTGCCGTACTTGTCCTGTTCATCGCCGTGATGCCTGGCGCAGCCCTGGCACATCCCCAACCTCCACCGCATCACGGCCTTCCGCCGCCGTGCAAATCCAAGCCCTCCCCGCATGGGGGCCGAGATGATTCCGGTCGTCCACCCGCCGTCTGCCTCGCCTGGGTCGCCACCAAGATCACGGCGTAAGGCATGGCAGTGCAGCCCCATCGTGGTCACGTGCAAGGCGTGCGGTTCGACGCTGCCACCATGTTTCAGACCAATAGCGGCCCCGGCACCCTTGAGGGACTCGTGTCCGGCGACTTCGTCTGTGTTGCCGGCATGCAGCACAGCCAGGCGTTCACCGCCGGCATCGTGCTTTTCGATCCTCGACCTTTCCCTTGCTCACCACACCTACCGAAGCATCCACCGAAGCCGTAGTCACGCGTTCATACAGCTGATCAAGGCGATGCGGCGAAAACGTGGACATATCTGTGGATTGGTGTGATTGAAGGCGCTCAGGCAGTGGACAATGCAGCGTCGGAGAACCGGCTAGCGAGGCGCCGCAACAAATCCTCAGCCCGGCCCTCGCGGCTTATGCTGGACATAATACTTCTGGCGCCTCGGGACGACACAATATCGGCATTGGAGCGTGCCTGCCCAACAGGGGAGTATGCGATACCGTCCTGAGAGCGTTAGTGGCAGGCAACGAAAAAACGCAAGCCAGCAAACACAGAGAAAAGCAAAAAACAACGAGCGCCGGACGTGTTGGCAGCGAAGAGGC
>JBPCKK010000008.1:0-10874 GCA_051004335.1 Chloroflexota bacterium | reverse complement strand
GTACGTTCATTGGCTATCAGATCCTGCGTGAGTTCCTTGCCGAGAAAGAGGGGCCGGTGCTGCGCGCGGTGCGCGCGACCTCGCTTGATGCCTGGCTCACAGCCATCGCCATCTTCGTGGTGATTATGGTGGTACTCTACTCGACCTTTTTCACCAATCCGTACGGGATCTGGGATCCGCGCTACTCGCTACTGAGTCCACTCCGCAAGGATATTTTGGGGGGAGTCACCTATTGGCAATTGCAGCACACTGTGGACCGAGGCGGCCAGCCTTGGTTCTACTACCTGCTAGTCCTACCGCTCTACCAACAGCTGGCAGTGGTGTTCGGTATTGCCGGCGCCTTGTACGCCCTTTTCCATCGCACCCTCTTCAACACCTTCTTGGTCTGGTGGGCGGTGGGCAGCCTGCTGCTCTACTCCTGGGCTGGGGAAAAGATGCCCTGGCTCTCGCTGCACATTGCCCTACCCTTCGTGCTGTTGGCCGGGCTCTTCGCCGGTCATCTCCTTGCCAGCCGGCGCACGTGGGTGTTGCTCGGCGCCGGGTCGGTCTTCGCGGCACTGCTCGCCCTTGAGGTGCACACTACCTTTGCGCTGAATTTCCGCGACGGCGCCAATCCCACCGAGATGCTCATCTACGTGCAGACCTCACAGGACGTTCCCAACGTGGTCAGCGAGATCAACACGCTGTCCCACCGTGTTACCGGCGGCACGAATCTGGCCATCGGGCTGGACAACACTGATGTCGGTGGTTGGCCATTTATCTGGTATCTGCGTGACTATCCCAATGTCACTCTCACGCCAACCTTCTCCGGCCCAACGTGCGGGGGACAATACTGCCCGGTGCTGCTGATGCTTGATCCCCAGTACGCCAAATACGGCGGGCAACTGGCCAAGCGATACGTCGCCCAGAAGTATCGCTGGAACTGGTGGTTCCCGGAGGACTACAAGGTGTGGTTCCCCGATCACGTGGGCACAATTGCCGGCGCGGTTACCGGGCGCGGCGCGCTGGCCGCCGATCCGATCGGCAACTCGACAGACTGGCAGCACCTCTGGAACTGGATTGTCTATCGCCAGCCCTTTGGTGATCGAGGCGCGCGCTGGCTGTACGTTCTGGTGCGACGCGATCTTGTGCCTGGCGCAAAGTATTACTCCTCTCGCCCTCTTTCCGGCGCGCTCCCACCTGCTCCAGCCAGCCATGTCCCCATCTTGCCGGCGACACTCAACCATGCCGCCGGTGGCGGCGGTCTGCTTGATGGTCCGCGCGGCATCTCCACCGGTCGTCGGGGCGATCTGTATGTCAGCGATCCACCGAACCATCGTGTAGTCGTGCTCTCTCGCGCGGGACGGCTCATCCGCTCGTGGGGCACGGTAGGAACGGCGCCCGGTCAGTTCAACACGCTCGAGTCACCGCAGGACCTTGCAGTCGCCGCCAACGGCGCGGTGTACGTAGCCGATACCTGGAACCAGCGGATTCAGGAGTTTTCCGCCACTGGCACGTACTTGCGCCAATGGGGAGGCGGCCCGATCGGGTCTGGCCCCGGGCAGTTCTACGGACCGCGATCGGTGGCCGTCGGGCCCAATCGACGTGTCTACGTGGCGGATACCGGCAACGAACGTATTCAGGTGTTTACTCCGTCGGGTCGGTACATAACATCGTGGGGCACACGCGGCAGCGCGGAAGGGCAGTTCATGGAGCCTTCCTCGGTGGCCGTTGCTTCAAACGGTACCGTCTACGTGGCCGACTTCTGGAATCAGCGCATCCAAGCGTTCTCCCCATCGGGAACGTTCCTCCGCACGTGGTCGGTTCCCGACTGGACACCACATTCCTACGCCGAGCCCTACCTCAGTGTCTCGCCGGTCACCGGCGATGTATTCGCCACCGATCCGCAGCAGCAGCGCGTTCTCGCCTGGCGAGCCGATGGCCGGGTGCTGGGGGCCTTCGGCGCCACCAAACTAGCACTACCGGTGGGCATAAGCGTGGGCCGTGATGGCCGTGTAGCAGTAAGCGATGCCACCGGCGGCAAGGTCGACGTGTTCACCGTCCGAATCAAGATGAGGTAGGGTACGACCCGGCTCCTTTGAGTCTCCGCACCTCCCACGTGACTGTGGCCTTGCATGTTGAAATCGGGCAGTAGGCCAGGGCCTATGGTCTCTCACCGTAAAGAACGGCAATCGCGACGGTTCGTGTCCCGTAGACCCGGCTTTAGCCGGCGAATGGTCTCTCCGCCGAACTTCTCCCGGACACGCGAGTATGTCCGAGGGGAAACGCCGGTGGGGAGTGTGTTTGGCGGGAGGGACTGGTTCGATGGCCGGCGCCTCACCGGCTGAAGCCGGGACTACGTCACGTACCGAACGTTATTGTGAAGATTGATGCGCCCTGGCCTACTGCCCGATTCCACTGGCAAAGACGATCACTTCGTCGCCAGAAATCTCTCCACGGCCCGTATGGCGAGATCGTGGGCCTGTGGACCGGAGGGCAGCCAGCGAATGCGCGCGTCTGCCCGGAACCAGGTCATCTGACGCCGAATGTAGCCATTGGTCGCCGTGGTGTACGCCTCAATTGCTTCGGGAAGCGTCAATTTTGCCTGGAGATACTCGACAATCTGGCGGTAGCCGAAACCCTGAAGGGCAGGCAGCGTGGGATCGTAGCCCATGTCCAGCAACCGCCGCACCTCCTCGACAAATCCGGATTCCACCTGCTCCACAATGCGCTGCGCCGCCAATGCGCGCAGAGCCCCACGGTCCATATCCAGACCAAGATACAGCGCGGGGATGGGGCTATCCGTCACCCGTGGCGGAATCGGTCCGCCGCGCGCTTGCACAATCTCCAACGCCCGAATGACGCGCGCAACATTATTCTGATGAATGCGATCGGCCGAGTTGGGATCAAGAGTAGTCAGCCGTTCGTGGAGAACCGCGCCGCCCTCGTTGTCCGCTTCACGCCGCAGTTCCGCGCGCAGCTCCGGATCAGGAGGCGTTTCGGCAAGCCCTCCGCCGTCCAACAGCGCCCGAATGTAGAAGCCCGTGCCGCCGACCACCAAGGCCGGCCGGCCCGCCGCACTCACTCGCCGGAGGACACGCATCCCTTCAACGCGATAACGTTGCACGGTGAATGTGTCATCCGGCGGCACAAGATCGAGGAGGTAGTGTCGCACCTGCGCCTGCTCGGCACGAGTCGGTTTCACCGTACCGATGTCCATGTAGCGATACACCTGCCGGGAGTCGGCGGAAAGGATATCCGCGCCGAACTCCGCGGCCAAACGGAGGGCAAGCTTGCTCTTGCCCACCGCAGTGGGACCGACTAGGGCGATGACGGGATGGGAAGAGTTTTCGCTATTCATCACCAGTGCCGCATTCCACGCCTTCTGTTGTCCGACGCGACGGTGAATAGATTGAATGCACGTACGGCACGTCTGGGGTGTCCCCCAGAGTTTTGCATGAGGGTCGGGAGCTAGAGAGGCAGAAGCGACGCCAGGGATGGTTGGCCGTCGGCCGACCATCGACCATGGTCTTCTCACGTTGCGGCCGAACGGACTGAGTAGGCGGTTCCTCCGGTTCAGACGCCTCCGGGGTTCTCGTCTCCTCGACCGATGGCGTCTTTGCTGCACGGCGGTCGGCATGGCGCTGTCGGCGGCGTTCCTGCTCTGCTCGCCGCAACTCGGTCGTGAGCTGTCCCCAGCCGGTCGCCCACTGATCGCTACAGGTACAGGCCCGAAGCGCCACCATCGGATTCACATTGGCTCGTTGCCAATGCATACCGGCCCCTTTCAGTCGCTGTTCCACCACCAATTTATTCGCACGCTCCACGATCCCATCGCCAACGGGATAGCCCTTGTTCCGGAAGTCGGCATACGCAAGTTGCGCGCGTCGTTTGGTGAGGTAAGCGATCACCTGACCCCGTGTCGTTCGGGCCTGGTCGGTGGTCGCCGGCAGGTCCACGAGTGCGGCAAGGACGGACGCGGGATCCCCATGGTTGAGTTCGTGGAGCTGCTGGTCGAGCCAGGCGGTGACAGGAAGGGCTCCCTCGCCCCACACCGCATGCGCTGCGTTGCTCAGATATTCCGCGGCATGCTCCGAAGTCCAGAATACGTACGGCATCCAGCCGGTGGAGATCAATAAACCCCCGCAACCACTCGGCGCCATCGACCACCGCACCCACCGTCCCAGCACGGGAGGTGCCCGTCTGGTGAGTCGCGATGGTTGCCACGCGCCCGAACTGCTCGGCATCAGTCAGGCGTGAGAAGTCGGAGAGGTCGGTGGTGTGGGCCACCTCCTCGCCGTCCTTGGTCACGCGTCGCCCCACGGTCCCCAGCGCCAGTGTCTTCACCTGGAGCCCACTCTCCCTTGAGGAGCGGCACCATGGCGCCATCGGCCGAGAGCTGCTGGATCGCCGGTCCTTCTGGTGATGGCGGAAGCTCTCGCTCCAATCGCTCAACCTCGCTCGTCTCCGCTGTGACCAGCGCCGCGCCAGCGGCCTCCGTCAGGCAACGGGCAGTCTCAGTCGAGGTGGTCGCATGAGTAAAGAAGGACAGTTCCGCTGGAATCCGCTCAAAGGGCATCCCAGTGCCCAAGCGAACGATGGCTTCATGCAGGAAGGGCGAGTCGTGCCCGGGACTGAGGTGCAACTCCTCACCCAGGGGGAAAAAGACCCGCTCCGCAGGCCGGACAGCCCCAGTAGCTCCGGGTGAGCGTTACTGCTTTATCCCCTTGGACGGTGAGGGTACGCTCCCGGGTGCCGCGTGGCGCCATGCGCTCTCTGCACGCAGAGCACACCGGTCGCTCCGTGGTCGCGCGCTCTGCGCCGTCGGCGGCGGCACTGGCAAGAGCGATCTCCTGCAGGACCGTTGCCCGCAGTCGGTCAAAGCGCTCGTCGACTGCCGCCTGGATCTCGGCAAATGTGGCTGTGGGATGTGCCGTTCGCCACTCGCGAATGCCGGTGAGAATCTCCGCACTCTCGTGCTGCAGGTGGGCAAAGATGCGATCGGTCTCCATGCTGGTCAGCTCCTGAGGTGGGATGGGCTTCCACCTTAGCCGCTACTCGACCGATCGTCAACTACTCGCTGCGCAAAACTCTGGGGGACACCCGCACGTATGCCAACGTTTGATAGCATCGGTCCATGCTGTTAGGCTGGAACACTCTATCAAGGGAACTTGATCCCAATAGTACTGGCCCTGCAAATCTATAGTACTGGCCCTGCAAATCTAAGGAGGAGTCTCGCGAAGCGCCACCTGATGTCAGTTCTGTTAGCAGCCGCGATGTTTGCCGTTCCTGCGGTCGGCACCGCTGCCATGGCAGCCGCTCCTCCGCCGCCCTGTATTCCCGGGCCTCACGGCGAGTGCATCCTGGTTCACAATGGTAGTTACAGGGATCCGACTGGTGTAACCATTTCAGCCACCTGGGATGTGGACATTAACTCCGGCAACATTGTGGCAGTTTACCCCTCTACCTCACTGAGTCAATACTGCGGGCCAACCTACTACCCAACAGATCCGAACGTGGGTCCGTACCCCGGCCCCGTCACAGTTTCGTACCAGGCCCTTTATTCCTACAACATTATTAAGCTCACCCTTTACAACAGTGGAAGTTACTCGGGGAGCGACGGCACGAGCGGGGCCTACTGTCTATAGTGAAACAGGCGGACTGAATGGCGCCCGCCGCAGCTGCTCGCCGCACCGGCCTCTCGATTGCGATAGCTTTGACTCTTGTCCTTTCGGGCGTCGCGTTCGCAACTGCGAACGCGGACGGTGGCCCCATGGTGCGGGTGTCTGGTCCCAGCCTGTTTGCCGGCTGCACTTCGGTCTCGAGGCAATCTAGCCCGTTCTATTCGAACGCCGAAGTTGAGCCCCGAGTCGCGGTGAATCCTGCGACGATTAGAAGTGGTCGCGTCAACTTGGTTGGTGTCTGGCAGCAGGATCGGTATGCCGACGGAGGTGCCCGCGGCATCGTGGCTGCCTCATCGTTTGATGGTGGTCTCACCTGGCACCAGACGCCGCTACCTTTCTCACGTTGCGTGCCTGGTGGCTTGCCTCTTGACCGTGCCAGCGATCCCTGGGTGTCAATCGGACCAGACGGCACGGTCTTCGCTTCCGCCATTGGCTTACGCATAGCGCCGAGCAGCGTTGTTCTGGTGGGAACCGTCGCAGCCGTTTCGCACGACGGGGGGCGCACGTGGTCCCATGCACAGATCATCGCTCCCGAGGGCGCCGACAAAGACAGCATTCTGGCGGATCCGACGCAGGCCGGAGTGGCATACGCCGTGTGGGACGTCCCTCCGTTTGGCCTGATGCGTTTCAGTACGACTATCGACGGAGGTATGAGTTGGAGTATGCCGCTCACGGTGCGCGCCTTGGGCAGGCAGGGCGGCGATGGCCATGAACTCCTCATGGACCCGCGATCACACAACCTGTACGACATCTTTGAAACTGCTCAACCTACCAAAAGGACGTGCAGAGTCGTGCGAAATCGCCGCTACCCGAAAGGACGGAGGCGGTGCAAGCGGCTCCAGATTGCTCCTGTAGGATTCATCGAACTAACAAAGTCACGCAACGGCGGCAAGGCGTGGTCGAAACCGCGGATTGTAGCGAGAATCGGCGCATACCCATCCGAGTCCGGCGCCGCGATTCGCGCGATCTATGGCTTACCGGACGCTGCCATCGACCCCACAACCGGACAGCTTTACGTGAGCTGGATTCAGCGCTTCGCACATGAGTCCTATGATAATGTCGCGGTTAGTACCTCGCACGACGGCGGGCTCCATTGGAGCAGGCGTATCCAGGTTAGCACGGCACCGAACGAGCGAGCGATCACTCCGTCAATCGCGGTAAGTACGGATGGTACTGTTGGCACTACGTACTACGAGGTTCTTGACGACGGAGCCTCTCTGACGCTCCCGACCGACCTGTGTTTCGTCAGCTCACACGATCACGGATCCACATTCGGGCCGCCAGTTCATGTCGGTGGGCCATTCGACTTAAACACCGCTCCTAGCGCGGGCGGCTACTTTGTCGGTGACTACGAGGGGCTCACTGCTGGAGAATCCTTCTACCCGTTCTTCGTCGCCACCAACTTCGGTGACACGGCAAATCGAACCGATGTGTTCAGCACGGTAGTGACGCCATCGACGGCTCGCAGTTCGAACCCATGCACATGAGTTGGCTGCTCCGTGTACCTCACCATCGCCTTGCGCTAGCCATGCTACTGCTGGTAGGGCCGTTCCTCGTCCTATCTGGAGGCTCCAGCGCGGTCGCGGACAACTTTGCCCCTGTCGTGCGCGTCTCCGGCCCTGATCCATATGCACAGTGCTCGCCCGCCACGTCTCGTGGTGGTATTGAGTACCCTAACTCGGCAGCGGAACCAAGTGCGGCGGTCGATCAGGCCACGGTGGGAACCGACCATGTTAGCCTCGTTGGCGCCTGGCAACAAGATCGGTGGAGCGATGGAGGGGCACAAGGGATTGTCGCGGCCAGTTCACGTGACGGAGGACTCACGTGGAGCGAAACGCTACTTCCCTTCTCGCAGTGCGCACCGGGCGGGCTTCCCTTCAACCGGGCCAGCGACCCCTGGATCGCCATTGGGCCGGACGGAACGGTCTACGCCTCTGCAGTAGCGGCCCGTGCCGTTCCCAACGGCGCCGGTGCTAGCCTCGAGGGAGTAGAGGTTGCTGTTTCGCGGAACGAGGGCGGAACGTGGTCCCACGCGCAGCTTGTCCCGGACTCGAGGGGCGGCGGTGATGGAACACGGATCGTGGTCGATCCGAGCCGATCGAGTGTGGCGTATGCTGTGTGGACAAAGCGCATTCAGCTTCGCGGCGGCGAGTTAGTTGACGCCGCCTCCCTTAGTGAGAGCACGGACAGTGGCAATACGTGGAGCAAACCGCGCGATATCGTGCTCAAGTCCCGGGGGCATCGCGATAGCGGGGGCGTCGGTCTCCTCTTCGCTCCCCGCACACGTACCCTTTATGACTTAGCTACCATATTTCGCAAGAAGCACGGCACGCGCGTCTGTCGGCGGGTGAAGAACAAACACCGTCCGCGCGGGCATAGAGTGTGCCGGATATCAGCGCCGGCGATTCCCTACAAAGCACTGCTCGCTGTTAGTGCCTCTCGCGACGGAGGGCGCCGTTGGTCGCCGGAACGAATCATAAATCAGATTCGACTGGCTACCAAGTTCCCGCCAGTGCGCGCCGTAGGGACAATGCAGGTGGCGCTGGACCCAGAGAGTGGCCGGCTCTATGTCGTGTGGGAGGATGGTCGCTTCAGCGGTGGCAATTACGCAAACCTTGCTATCAGTAGCTCCAAAAACGGCGGCGAGACATGGAGCACTCCTCAAGAAGTACCGAGTCCGGCGGGTGACGCGATCTTCGGCCCGTCGTTGGCGGTGACCACCGGCGGTGCAGTCGGCGTGGCCTACTACACCCTGCCCCAATCCGCGAAAAGGCCCGCGAGCGCCCCCGCTCAGTATTGGCTCTCCATCTCCCATGACCATGCGCGCCATTTCGGCCATCCCATGTCCCTCGCTGGTCCATTTGACCTCAGAAGAGCGCCAATACAGGGCACCTTCTTGGGCGATTATCAGGGAATGGCAGCGGGAGCTTCTTTCTACCCGTTCTTCGTCACGACCAACCCCACCGGGGTCACCAACGCCACCGACGTGTTCGCCTCCTCGGTTGTGCCGTAGCAGCCGACTATTGGTCGAAAACGGAACGACACTTCACGTTCCGGGCTTGCGATCAACGAACTCCCGTGATCCATGGCCTTCGCCCGCGGGCGCATTTTGGCGGTAGCATCCATTCTGGTAGACTAAGCCACCCGACCAATAGATCGCGTCCTGATATATCAAGCCGGCCACGCTTCATGGTGGAACCGATGAAACGAGTGTTGTTGTCCACTGTTGCGGTTGTTGCGTTACTCGTGATTCCAGGATTCAGGCCCGGCGCCGCCGCGAGCAGTCCTCCACCATGCAGGCCGGGTCCCAACGGCGAGTGTATCTTAGTTCACAATGGTAGTTACACAGATCCGTCGGGAATCAACGTTTCAGCCACATGGGACGTTGACATCAATTCTGGCAATATCGTTGCGGTTTATCCCTCCACGTCGATGACTGAGCTTGGACACTGCGGGCCACAATACTACCCGTCGGATCCCAATAAGCGCCCCTATTATGGCCCGGTCACCGTGTATTACCAGGAGGTGAACGCCCCTAACGACGTCGAATTGACGATGACGAACAGCGGCAGCTACTCGGGCCGGGACGGTGATCCGCCGGTACCTTGCATCTGATTGGAATGGCAGCGCCGTCGACGCTCACTAAGGCGATCTGCTGCGGTGCTCTTCCGCTCCTGATCGTCTTCGCTCCCACGGCGGCGGCGCGACGATCCCCGCCCATCACCTCCATCCGCGTCTCGGGTCCCGATCCGTACGCCAGTTGTCCCCTCGCTACATCACTCGGCTCCACGGAGTATCCTGGCTCGGCAGTTCAACCCAGTGTCGCAATTGATCCCACGACTGAGATCAACGGCCGCGTGACCCTCGTTGGCGTCTGGCAGCAGGACAGGTGGAGCGACGGTGGATCGCAAGGCATCGTCGCTGCCCGTTCCGACGATGGGGGACTTTCCTGGCGAGAGACCGCCCTGCCTTTCTCCCGATGTGCGGCCGGTGGCGGCCCCTTCAATCGAGCCAGTGACTCCTGGATCTCGATCGGTCCCGATGGCCTCGTCTATGCCTCGGCGGTGGCCGCGTCTGCCGCTCCCGGCGAGGCGAGTGCAACCTTAGATGGGGTGGAGGTCGCGGTGTCGCGTGACGCAGGGAGAACCTGGTCCGAAGCGCAAATCCTTCCGGGTTCGGTCAACCATGGTGATGGCGCACGGATCCTCGTGGATCCAAGTAGCCCTGGCGTGGCCTACGCCGTGTGGGGAAAGGCATTCCAGCCTCGGAGTGGGGGACTCGCTTTTACCGCGGCCGTTAGCCGAACAGGGGACGGCGGCAAGACCTGGAGCGCACCTCACGATGTCGTGCTCAGGTCACCTGGGCATCGCGATGGCGGTAGTATCTATCTTGCCATCTCTCCACACGGACAAATGCTCTACGACGTAACTCCGGTTTTTCGGACGGTGCACGCACATGGCGCGGTCCACGTCCACGAACTGATCGGCGAAACCACCTCACGCGACCATGGTCGCACGTGGTCACCGACTCACTTCATTGCTCGGGTCCGATTGCCAACCGTCTTCCCGCCAGTGCGAGCCATGGAGCACGTTCAGGCCACGATCGATCCGGTGAGTGGGCACCTTTATGTCGTGTGGGAGGATGCTCGCTTCAGCGGAGGCACGTACGCGGGCCTTGCTATCAGTAGCTCCAAAAACGGCGGCGGGACATGGAGCACTCCTCAAGAAATACCGAGTCCAGCGGGCGACGAGATCTTCGGCCCGTCGTTGGCGGTGACCACCGGCGGTGCGGTCGGAGTGGCCTACTACACCCTGCCCCAATCTGCGGGAAAGCCCCTGAGCGCTCCTACTCAGTATTGGCTCTCCATTTCCCATGACCATGCGCGACACTTCGACCAACCCACGCCCCTCGGTGGTCCATTTGACCCGAAGCGGGCGCCACTGAATGGTAGTTTCCTGGGCGATTATCAGGGCTTGGCAGCGGGGGCTTCTTTTTACCCGTTCTTCGCCATGGCAAACCCGCCCGGCATCGTCAACAGCACAGACGTGTTCGCCTCCGCGATTTCGCCATAGCACCTGATCGTTGGTCGAAAACGGAATGGCGCCTCACTGTGCTCCAGAGAAACGTTCGTCCCCAAGGGATGCGACCACCGGGAATCGGGCGTCCCACCCGCGGAAATGCCATTGCCCGCTCGCTACCACCGTGATAAAC
>JBPCKK010000007.1:0-18283 GCA_051004335.1 Chloroflexota bacterium | reverse complement strand
GGTCGGGGTGAATGGCAGGAACTTCACCTCCTCGGCATATGGATCGTCGTCCGTCCGGTCCGTGCTCCAGGCCGGGGGTGCTCCATGATGCTCCCGGTTCATCGCCATGGCTCGACCGATGGTTGCCTCGCTCGGCGCATGTCCTGTCCGTTGAGCCACAATCCCTCGAACGCGGAAGCGCCCAGCTCGCGGATGCTTCTCCTGGACGTCCAGGGCTTCTTTCAAGAACGGTAAGGAAAGCTGATTCTCGGGATGGCCGCCGGGCCGTGTGCGTTGATCTTCGAGCGCGGTGAAGCCATCACGCTTGAATGCCTGCAGGATGTGCCAGACATGCTTGCGTGACAGGTGCAGGGACGTGGCGATCCTCTGCTGGTGCCAGCCCTCGTAGTACATCCGCACCACGATGAATCGCGCACGGTACGCATCCTCGAACTGGTGGAACAGGGTCGCCTGCAGCGGGAGCTGGACCGGGATGGGGTTGCGATCGAGGAAGCGCTTGACCGTGAGATGATGGGTCTTGTGCCCGTACTTCCGCTCGACGATCCGGGCGATCTCCCGGTAGTGGATGCCGGGGTAGAGCTGCTTCAGGTGCAGGATGTAGCCGGCGACGATATCCGGATAGTGGTGCCGACCCTTGTTGCTCGTGGTGCGAAGGTCGACGAGGCCGAACATGCCGTGCTGGACGAACCGACGAGCCTTCTCACTGACGATGTCACGGTCAATGCCGGTGATCCGGCTACGCTGGGCGATGGTCTCATCGGCCAGCACGATGCCACGGATGACCTCGTAGTCATGCTGAATCGGGTCAGTGAAGCGCAGAGCGAGCTGCGCAAACTCCTTCGATGCCGATATAGCGGCCGACCGTCTCCTCCGTTACCTCCTGCCTGATCGGGCCTGAGGTGCGCGAGTCTAGCACGAAGGCGTTGAACCGCCGAACATCACCTTTCCAAAGGGGCAAACAGCTTCCAGTGCCCCTCGGAGACGACTTCGACGGTGCCGTTGGTCACTTTGATGGCGGTCTCATCGTCAATCCCGTAGGTCGGCACTGGTACCTCGGCGGCCATTCTTTCCACGTTTGCCGTGGAACTTTCCGGGTGGTCCTCGTGGTCCAGGTGCGGAAGCAACGCAAAGTCAACCAGTCCCAGCCCCTTATCGATGACGAAGGGCGTATTAGGGTCGTCGTAGGTCTCTCCGAAGATGGGGGCCGTCAGGATACTCCCGGCGCTCACCCCCACATAGACCGTCTCGCGCAGCGACGGCAAGAGGTCTGCCAGTCCGGATTCCCGCATCCAGCGGCACAGATACAGGACATCGCCACCCCAGACCAGAAGCGCGTCAGTCTCCTGTACCGCAGCGACCCAATACTCTTCTTTGATGCTGGGCAGCGCGGTGAGCTCCAGCACGCCCAACGACTTCCAACCCAACCCGCACATGGGGCTGTCGGCTGATCCGCTGATGAACGAGTAGACGTGTGAAGGTCCGCCGGGGAAGGGCTGCACCCCGGTGGGAATGCAGAGGGCGCTGGACTCGGCAATCGGTTTACCCAGCAGGTCGACCAGCGTGTCGTGGATGCTCGTGTTGCTGATGCCAGAGGAAGTGAGAAGAAACTTCATGATGCCTCTCCTAGTCACTGTAATCGGTGAAGCGCAGGGCGAGCTGCTCGAAGGCCTCCGAATGGGCACCGGTTGAAGGCGGCTCAACGGGCCTGTGACCCAGTCCAGCATAGTGGCGGCCTCCATCCCCAGGGGCTAGATACTGACACCCCCCCAAAGTGCATGACAGGCTCCAGCACTCGGAGTATACCTGTCTTACCAGAAAGCCTCCAAGAACTTTTGGACCCTTACTTAGGGATGCGACTACACGGACCAACGTGCATCTGACCCCATCAGGATCCGGTGATCTCCGATCACACTATGCCGAGTGCGCTCACTACCTCATCGACCGCGATCGCTTCCGTGCAATGCGGATCGTGGCACACTCTGATTTCGCCTTGCGCCTGGGCGCGGGCTTTGCAGTGGCGAAGGACGTGGCCGGCGCCCAGGGGCGCCCAGTTGGCGGGATCGGTGGGACCGAAGAGGGCGACAACCGGGACGCCGGCGAGGGTGGCAAGATGTGTTGTTCCCGAGTCATGCCCCACAAAGGCGCGCGATTCGCTGAGGAGGGCGGCGAGGCGGCGTAGATCAGGCTGGCGGATCACGGGAAGCGGGTTGGGCACGCGCTCTTGCAGATCGGCAATCGCCTTCTCATCCGCCGGCCCACAGAGGAGGGCAATGCACCGACCCTGTGCCTGCAACGCGGCGATAAGGTTGGCAAAGCTGGGGATGGGCCAGCACTTCCAGGCGGCGCCGGCGCCCGGATGGAGGACGATGGAATGCTGCAGTCCCGCTGCGGAGAGTTCCCGGCGCGCGCTGTCTTTCTCTCCAGCAGCAAGGCCGAGCACATCATTGGGGAACAGAGGGCCGGATACACCCAGCGGCGTCAGGGTGCTGAGCAGCCAGGTGGCGGCATGCACTCTGGGTGGAGGGTAAGGCGAAGCGGTGACGAGCTGTGCGGCAACGGAGGAGAGAGCGGGGCGCAGGTCGCGCGCCGTCCAGGCAATGACGATGTCCGCCTCCGCGATCACGGGGGGAATGTTGGTAGCGGGATCGCCGGCAAGCAACCCGCCGAAGGACGGCGCGTCGATGGAGGACACTGAATCAACCAGCGGGCCGACGACCCGCCAGAGTGATGGATAGCCTACCACGCGCAGTCGGGCATCCGGAAAACGAGCACGCAGGGCGTGCAGGGCAGGCAGCGTGAGCAGCACATCACCCAGGGCGCCGGCGCGAAGGACAGTGATGTCGGTCACGCCTTGATCCGGTATCCTACTCCACGCACCGTCTGGATGAGCTGCTGATCGTAGCCCTCATCAACTGCCTTCCGCAAGCGCAGAATGGCGGCATCGACCACATTGGCAAAGGAGTCGAAGCCATACTCCCACACCCGATCGAGGATCATGGTGCGACCGAGCGCCTGACCCGGATGGCGCATGAGGTACTCCAGTAGGGCGTACTCGCGGGGCGGCAAATCAATCACCGTGCCCGCGCGGCTCACCTCGCGGGATCGCATGTCCATGACCAGATCTCCCACCACAAGGCGGTCCTCCGCGATTGGAGCAGTTCCCCGGCGCGTGATCGACCGCAGACGGGCCAGCAGTTCCTCGAAGGCGAATGGTTTGGTGAGGTAATCGTCGGCGCCGGCATTGAATCCGCTGATCCGGTCAGGGAGCGCATCCCGCGCAGTCAGCATGAGGATCGGCAGGTGCACACCTCCGTCGCGCAGCCGCCGAGCAACCGTCATGCCGTCCAACCCCGGTAGCATGACATCCAGGATCAGCGCGTCATGCACTCCAGTCTCCGCCAGATCCAGTCCCTCAGCACCGTCATGGACCACGTCGACGACGTGTCCTTCCTGGGTAAGACCGCGGCACACCGCCTCGGCCAGGGACCGATCATCTTCGACGATCAAGAGGCGCATGATTGGCCCTCCTTGGGCGCACGTGTGAACGGCTCATGGGTATGTGTCCTTCCTTATGTCACCTCCATCGTAGGGCCCCGAGATGACGAGGAAAGTGCGCCCAGATGACGGTCTGATGACGGAGTCGGTCAGCGCGACGAAATCGTCATCTTTCTCGCATCAGAACGTCATCTACACACCCTAGGCTTGTGGTATGGGCTCTCGCGTACCTGCCGCGAGTTCGAGAAATATGCCGTCCCATATGCGCGATGGGCGCTCACTAGAGCCACCAGAGGAGAGAGCTATGCGATTACAACGACTGTGCGTGGCCATGGTGCTCACACTACTACTTCTCGATTCGCTGGACGCAGTACCTGGGGCGGACGCCCAGACCGGCCCTTCACTCCCGGCCGGCTTTCACGCCAGCGTCTATGCCAGCGGATTCTCCAACCCCGCAGCGCTGGCTGTCGGTCCGGACCGGCGGGTCTACGTGGCCCAGCAGAACGGCGCTATTCTGGCGATCGGGAAGAATGGGGCCACCACGGTCGCCTCGGGCTTCAACACCCCGCTGGGACTTGCCTGGCACGGCCATACCCTGTACGTCTCCTCAACGGGAGAGGTCTCGACCCTCACGCCATCGTCTGCGTATCGATCCTTCAAAAGGCGAGTCATCATCAGTGGCCTCCCAACCGGTAAGCATCAGAACGACGGGATGGCGTTTCAAGGCGGCTGGATGTATCTGGGTGTGGGATCGACGTGCAACGCCTGCGCCGAGCGTGACCCGCGGAGCGCCACGATCATGCGGTTCCATCTGGATGGGAGCCATGCGCAGATCTACGCCCATGGGCTCCGCAACCCCTATGGTCTGGCGTTTCGACCGGCTACCGGCCGGCTGTACGCCACGGACAACGGCCGGGACGACTTCGGCAATTCCGTGCCGGATGAGTTCAACCTCATCGCTCGGGGCGGCAGATACGGCTGGCCCAACTGTTGGGGACGAGGTGGGGGGACCAATTGCACAGGCACTATCCCACCCGTTGCCCTGCTCGAGCCCCACGCCTCGGCGGACGGCCTGGTGTTCTACACGGGACACACCTTTCCTCAGCGCTACCGAACAGATGCATTTGTGGCTGAGTGGGGCGACAGCGTGAATAACCTGGGCACCGGTCAGCGCGTGAAAGACGTGCATTTTGCCGGGAATCGCGTGACGGTATCGGATTTTGCCACGGGTATGAGCCATCCGCTCGCCGGTGCCATCGCGCCCGACGGCTCACTTCTGGTCGCCGATTGGGGAACAGGGATCATCTGGCGCATTCAAGCCAACGGCCACTGAAGCAGAGTGTCTTGATGGGTCTCATTCAGTCGGGACGAGCCATCTCCTGCCGGTACACATCGAGGACGTCCGCGGCCGGATCATCCGAACTAACTTGTATGGGCTTGCGGCAGTTTCATCGGTTCGGCGCGGAGCGGAAGCTTCTCGTTGAGTAATTTGCTGACTTCGCGCGAGTAGCGCTTCCGAGCTTGCGACCCTGCTCGTCAGTCGAATCGAGAAATGCCTTCCAGCTTTGCGTCTTCCTCTTCCGGATCGGGGAGCGAGCGGATATTCCACTGGGGGAATGAGGCCGTTGCTAACGAGACGGTCGGGACGCCGTTCGCCTGGACTTGATGGATGTCTCCCTCGACGAAGCGCTCCTGATCGTCGACGAAGTGCGCATCGTACATCTGCCGCTTCCGTGAGTCGATGTCGTTGGCGAAGACGACGCGCCAACCTCCGCGCTCGAGACCAGCTCGCATGAGGCCAATACCCGCGAAGAACTCCGCGACAGTCCTAGGGGCGAGCAGGGAGTAAGGGTGTGGGGTGGGAGGAGACTGTAGAGCTTCCGTGACTTCCTCCACCAGACGGCGCTCCCCTGGGCATCACGATAATTTGCATGCAATTAACATACCTCCCGTGCCGACAGCAGATCGGCTCAATCACACTTGGGGCGCCCCCACTTCAAAGCTGATCCGCTGCGGCAGCGGGGAACCAACGGGTGGAGAGCACCGTCTCGTCCTCCAGAATCGTCATGGCCTGGTAGCCGAAGAGTCGCGCCGTCCATGCCGGGCCATCGGTCCCCATCGCGAAGGCGGCAGTAGCGTAGGCATCAGCGGTCGCCAGGTCACCGCCTACCACGGTCACGGAGAGGACGCCACTCGGCGGTTCGCCGGTATGGGGATTGATGATGTGCCGGCCCCGCTCGTATGCGCCCGAAGTGGCGATGGCTTGATTGGTGGTAGTCACGACGGCAGCCACCTTGTCCGCCAAGAGCGGATGGCGAATCCCGATGCGCCAGTGAGACTCGGGGAGCGCCCCACCGCGCACGAACACGTCTCCTCCCGCGTTGATCGAGTAGTTGTGGGCGCTTGCCTCGTCAAGGAGCTGTGCCGCACGGTCAACGGACCAGCCCTTCACCAGGCCGGAGGGATCGAGCCCGGTCGTGGTGACCAGACCGGTAACCCTCTTCACCGGGAGGGGCAGATGATCGGTTCGAATGTCGAAGTAGCCGTTTGTTTCCACTCGCAGCTCCTCGCACCGCCCCAGGACTTCGCGTACGTCGGTGTGTGCTTCGGTCAAGGTCAGTTCGTCGGTGTTGAGCAGGCTCACCTGGCTATCCAGTCGGTACGGACTGAAAGTGGTGTCGACCCAACGGAACCAATCGAAAACGCGATCGATGACCGAGGGATCGACGTCGGTATCCCGTACATCGATCCCAATCGGCATGCCCATGATGTGCTCGACACGGAAAAGTCCAGAAGACGTCACGGGAGGAGAGATATCCATCGCGTTACTTGAAAGCTTTGTGTTGCCGCGCCGACTTGACCGCGGCCTGGAGCGACGTGATGTAGCCCGCGCTCGTATCTGTCGCGCCGGACACCTCGTTGATCTTTGCGCTCTGTGCCCGTAGCGTCTCCTGCTTCAGTATCGGAATCGCCTGACCCTGAATGAAGTCCGATCGAGGGCCTTCCGGCGAATTCGTCACCTTGACACCGGTGATCTTCTTGTTCTTCACGATAATGCTGACCTGCACGGGGCCGTGCGGCACGTCCTCAGCCGGTCCTTTGAAAGTCCGCGTCTTTGCCGCCTGTAGGGTAGCGGCTGATGCGGCGCTCGGTGTCCAGGCGCCGGCGATCGGGAGAGCGGCGAGGGCGGTCAATGCGAGGGGAAGGGTCCGCTGCTTTGTCGTTCGTCGTGTCACGTCGAATCCTTTCGTGTAGGAGGCTGGTTCGAGTTCGATACCGTGCCTCTCTATTTCCAGGCTACGAGACTGACATGACGACGACATGCCCCGAAGATGACGGTACGATGATGGGAGTCCTCCGCTTGTGTTCAAGCGATGAGGACGGACGGGCTGCGTGCTAAGCTGCCGGGTCTCAGTGCGCGGGTGAATGAGAGTGCGATAACCCGCCCGTCCCCTATTCAGTTGTGAACAGGTCCAGACTACCGAGCCCGCATGACCAATCGATGAGACGAAGATGACTATTTGAGAGCGGCTAGATGGATACTTTTAACGACCGAGCGCACGCGCGAAGACGGATACGCGCGCAGGGGTCCGGCGGCGGAACGCCTCGTCGAGTAGCTGAGCAACATCGTCGGGGCGCAGCAGGGTTTGGAAGGGTTGAATGGTTGTTTCGTGGTACCCATTGGCCGGGGCGACGCCGTTCACCGCAACGAAGCCGTCCAGTTCCGTTATGGTGATAGCCTCGGCATACTGCTCATCGAGGCGATAGCCCAGGGCGCGTAGGAAATCCTCATAGCCGGTCTGCACGAGCGGGTGATTCTTGCGCCTCCGCACTCCCTCACCCCGTGCAGCGAGAGCAGCCGTGAGCAGGTCTGGGAAGTCCGTGTGCGGGAACTCCAGTGCTTCCGAGACCCGCTCACCGGGCTGCATCACCCGGACAAGGAACCCGCCGGCGATCTCCAGGAGGTTCACGGAACGATAACCAGCCAGGTCGAGTTGCCGGCCGATAACGCGCAATCGGTTCTGGTAGGTGGGGAGGTGGAGTCGGTGGGAGACTTCGGCGCCACCTATCGTCATGCCGTCGCCGTGCCTTCCGTCGCGCGCTTCATCGCTGTCCAGTACAGGAGCGTGTTGCCCAGCACGGCACGTAGGTCATGCAGGTAACTCGGCTTACTGATGTAGCCGCTAGCGCCGAGTTCGTACGCTCCCGCGATATCGCTCGACAGCTCCGATGAGGTCAGCATGACCACCGGGATCCGCTTAAGTCGCGCATTCGCCTTGAGTTGCGTGAGGACGTCAAAGCCATTGAGCCCGGCCATGTTTATGTCCAGGAGAATCAGGTCCGGCGGCGGCTCTTCCTGATTGAGGTAGGCCAGCGCCGTAGCCCCATCATCGACGGAGCGGACTGCCGTGTCGGGCGCCACCTCCCGAATTGCGCGGTTGATGATTAAAACATGGTCGGGGTCGTCGTCGATGAGGTAGATCCGTAGGGAGGCTGCCGCAACTGTGCTCATACATATTCCTTTTGTTGATAGCGGTTCCGCTGAATTGCTTGGTTCGCGACCGCGTCACGAGCCACGGTGATATCGCTACTAAATTCTCCCGCTGGCAGTTTTGGCAGCGTGAAATGGAAGGTGGTGCCCGTTCCCTCGCCCGATTCCAACCAGAGTTGCCCGTCCTGTTTCTCGACCACGCGGGCGACGATCGCTAGCCCGGCGCCGGTGCCGCCAGGATTGAGCGCCTTTCCGGCAGGGAGACGTTGGAAAAGGCCGAAGACCTTATCTCGCGACGCCGTGGGTATACCAACGCCGTTGTCGGCCACGGCGATCTCCCAGTGCTCAGCATGCTCAATTGCCCCGATGCGGATGAGGGGCGCGCGCTCCCGCGGGGTGTAATGGATCGCATTGTCGAGGAGATTGGTGAACAGTTGGTCGAGGCGCGTAACGTTCCCCCAGACGGTCGGGAGCGGGCCGTCGATCCGCACCTCGGCGCCCCGAGCGTCGAACGTGTGCCGCAACTGGCCCACAACCCCTGTCACCACCGCATCCAAACTCACCGGCGCGCGCTCAGCCTCGCCCCGCTCGATCCGGGCGAGATCCAGCAGCTCGCTCAACAGCCCTTGTAACTTGCGCGCATTGGCGTCGATCCGATCGAGATAGCGACGGGCATCAGCGTCCAGGACCGGACCGTAGTCTTCAGCGAGGATGTTAGCCAGCCCTTGAAGGGAGACGAGCGGCGCGCGCAGATCGTGAGATACGGTGTAAATGAATGCTTCCTGTTCCCGGGTCTTGGCCTCGAGTTCGCGCACCGAGCGCTCAAGCGCGACTCTGGCATGTTGGCGCTCCGTGATATCGCGCATGATGCCGGTAAAGAGCGTTTCTTCCCCCTCCCGCACCGCGGCGAGGCTCAACTCCAGTGGGAACTCGACCCCATCGCGCCGGCGCCCGACCAGCTCGATTGTGCGTCCGACGATCCGCGCTTCGCCCGTTGCGAGATAGCGCCGCAAGCCGGCGACGTGTCGCTCGCGTAGCCGGTCGGGTACGAGGAGGGCAACGGGTTGTCCGATGGCCTCCGCTGCCGTGTAGCCGAAGGCGTGTTCGGCGCCGCGGTTGAATGAGAGGATACGTCCATCCTCGGCCATCGTCACGATTGCATCCGATGCCGTCTCCAAAACGCTGCGGAGCCGCGCCTCGCTTGCCGCCAGCGCCTGCTCTGACTGCTTCCGGCTCGTGATGTCCTGGATCTGAGCAATGAAGTGGAGCGGATTGCCGTTGGCGTCGTGCACAAGGGAACAGGTGAGCAAGATCCAGACGGTATGGCCATGCTTGTGGAAGTAGCGTTTCTCCAACTGATACGACTCGATCTCGCCGGCAAGCAGCCGGCGTACAAAGGCGAGATCCGACTCGCGATCGTCAGGATGAGTCAAGCCCTGGAACGTGAGGGCCAGTAACTCCTGCTCTGGGTATCCGACTATCCGGCACACTGCTTCATTCACGCTCAGAAAGCGTCCATCCTTCCCGACGAGCGCCATCCCAATCGCAGCGTTCTGAAATGCGCTCTGAAATTGCTCCTGGCTCTTCCGCACCGCCTCCGCGGATCGCTTGCGCTCCGTGATGTCCATGTAGGTGAACATCATGCCCGTCACAGTACCGGTCGCGTCGGAGACCGGCGCGGTTGACAGGCTGACGTCGAGGAGTGCACCGTCGCGCCGCTGCCGTCTGATCTCGAAGTCGATCAGTGACCGTCCGCTGACCGTCTCACGCACAATGGAGCGATACTCCTCGTACTGATCCTCCAGCACGATGGGCGGGATGCCTCCGAGTACCTCCTCGGCGTCCCACCCGGACATGCGCTCCGCCGCTCGATTCCAACTGGTCAGACGGCCCGCCAGATCGATCGAGGCGATCGGAATCTGGGCTGCATCAACGATGGCACGCAAGAGTGCTTCGGAGCTGGCACTAGGTTCCTCGCGGATGTACTGGTCCGCGACGTTCACGCCATGCCTTGGATCAGGGCGCCCTCCGAGGAGGTTCTGCTTCTAGAAAATAGATAGTCCAAGAACACCATCCCCTCCCCCACGTCGTCTGGAAGCCTAGTCCTGCTATTAAACCACCCAGTTCACGGAATGCATAGAGGGTTCAGGCTCTCTTGAGTCGGGGACCTTTGGCCCGCGTCGCCGAGGTTGGCGGTGGAGTCTTTGGGCTCCCGTATGCTTGTGAGAATGGTTGGAGCAATCTTCAGAGCGCTCATGTGGCGTGTCTCCTTTCGTTGTATGGTGCTTTGTCTGGGCGGTACGGGCGGCGGACGAGAGGGCCAGGCCACGCACATCAGCGGGGAATGACTGAATGGACAAGACGATTACCCCGTGTACTCGTAGAGCTGCGTACCGCCGGTCGTGACGAGCTTGGAATGGTGCTGAATCCAAGTCGTCAGGCCGTTACCGCCGCCGGGTCCTCCGCCACCCAACAAGAAGTAGCGCACGACTCCCTCTTTGGCCAGCGATGCGAGCTTGGCAGAGGTCAGGATTGGGTCGCTGCCGGTGAAGCCACCGAGTGACATCACCGGCTTGTCCGTGGCGATGATGATCGGCGCTGCCTCATTCGAGCTTGGCGTGGCAACCAGGTACTTGGCGGCGCCACGGTGCTTGACCAGGTACTGAATAAGCGTGCTGCTCGCCTGGCCACCACAAGGTCCACCCCCATTGCCCGGTCCGCCGAAGGGCCGACCAAATTGCGTGCCGCCACTGTGTCCGCGCGCTCCAGGGAGGGATCCACCCGGAGGAGGGCCAAAGCGACCGGTGGCTTGCGGCGGTCATATCGACGCCGAGAGCGCGATGATGGCGAAGAGCGCGACGCGGTACCAGTAGTTGCCGAGGTAGAGTGTGAGACCGCGTTCCGCGGCCTGAGGGCGAGATGGGATGGCGCCTTCCGAGATCATCGTGGTTCTCCTGCTGGCTAATCGTGTTCGGCCGTGACACGGCCGGTTTATAGATACGGTTCAAGCCTACGGAGATACGATGACGGGCTCGTGCGTTGAAGATGATCGATTGATGACGGGATAACAGAGCAGATCGACTCACCCGGTACGTGGTCATCGAATGGTCATGGTCGGCGCATAGAGGCGTCATGCCACCTCCGTAGGCTGAGTGTATGGAAACCAAATGAGCTGTGCAGACATCCCCACTAGCCGAAGCAAAGGACAGACTCATGACCATGAATGCGACAACCGTAACTCAGGAGACAACTGCGGAGGATTCCCACGAGATGAAGATCGTGCCCAACCAGATACGGACATCAGTGCCGGCACGGATTGCTCTGGATGGCAAGCTGTATCGGTTCCACGGCTTCCGCGTGTTGGATGCCGCCGGCGAATCGATTGGTCTCGTCGACTGGATCTGGGTCGACGACGCCAGCGACCAGGGCGAGTTCCTTGGCGTCCAACTGCGCTGGCTCCGTGGGAGAGCGCGCGACATTCCCGCAGGTGATCTGTGGATCGACAGACCAACTGCGACGATCCGGGTAGCCTTCAGCAAGGAGCAGATTAAGCAGTCACCGCGCTATCCGATTGACCGGGAACTCACCGCCGAGCAGAAGCGGAGAATCTACTCCCACTACAGACTACCGTTGGCTGTCGTTCCCGGCGTGGAATTGGCTGAGAGCCTGGCTGCGTAACTCGACCGAACGAGTCGCCCATGATATGGACTCGTATACTGAAGGCTCATCAACACTAATCGAGTTGGCCCAACGGTGTATGTCCTGGTAGGTGGCTCCCTCTGGTAGCGCGCCAAAGGTGCCAATTCACTCCCAGGGAAGCATCGTGGTCCTCGACGCCCGGGCGGACGCAGATGGAACAGCCGTCCCTACGCCTTCCGTGTTTTTGTCAACGGCCTTGTATCTACGCGGGAAAAACTTAGGTTGCGCTGGCGGTGGGGGAGCGATACGCTGGAGTGATGGGATCACATAGCTTGTCGCCGCGGGAATTAGGGTTGCCGGATGCGCGTCCTCTCCACCATCCACATGGCCGACCAGAATATCACTGGGAAGCCACCGCGTCGCCGCCAGGCGCGGAGGTTGCGAGAACCGTCGCCACCGCGCACCCTCCCCGAGTTCCGGCAGGTCAATCGCCATGCAGGACAGGAGCCACTCCACCCTGAGCTATCCGGCCTCCGGCTGCGGAAGGTAGATACGGCGCCGCAGGCCCGCGGCTCACTCGTTCACCTGCGCTATCGCTGGCAGCCGTCAATCGAGTTTCACCGACGCCAGCGCGAGATACCGGGGATCAATCGCTGGTTGACCAGATATCTGCGCCGCCCGGCTATGCTCCCGCCCATACTGCTCTTTCCCAACGATCAAGAGGTGTCGCCACGGCGTCACCAACCGCTGACCGAGCTCAGCGATCCAACACGCGATCTGCATGATCTGGAGAAGGCATCTCGGGCAGTAGCGCCTCGTACCATCCAACCTCGCCTCACCGAGGTCGATCCGGCGTACTTCGGCGCCTATCGCCATCTCTTGCCGCGTGGCTATCGCCGGTTTCTGCGCGCCTCGCCGTATCCTCGTCTAGTCGCCGGCGTGATGGCCGCGCTGATCATCACTGCCGTCATCCTCTGGCAGATACGCTTGCGGGAGGCGACCGCCGCTGCCGTCGGATGCCTGCAGGTTGTCCGCCAGGTCACCGGCGCGGAGATCGTAGCCGCGCGGCGCTACGGCGTGGACAACCGTTGGTTGCTCCCTCTGGAGGCACGCTATCGCTCCCTGAACACCCAGGCGCCGGGCGCCGGCATCGTGCTGACTCATAGCCGCTTGGGCGTCTACCAGCGGCAGATTCATGCCTATGCCCTGCTGCGCCACACGCTTGCCGAGCACGAGAGGCAGGCTTTCCGCTACTGGACCTGGCGCGAGGGCAACGCGTATGCTGCCTTAATTGAGGCAAACCAGTATGGTGGAAAGCCAGGCGTGGCGCGTGCGCTGCCGCCAATCCCGGCCTGCGCCACTCCTCGCTGTTTTCAGAGGGCTATTGCCCAACAGAGCATGGAGCGACATCACATGGTGATAACCGGTCATCGATGACTATCGTGGTTGTGGAGCACTGATGGCCGAACTGGATGCAGTCATATCCCGGGTCCGTCGGGAAAATGAAGCGGTGGCCGACCTGATACGGCTAACCTCCGCCGGCGGCGAGTATGCCGCGATGGTGCGTGGGGTGTTGGATCTCATCGAAACGGTGGCGCCCAGCCCGCTGCTCTGTCTCTCGATTCAAGAAGGAGCAGAGGCGGGGCATTATGCGCGAGCGCGCCCGGGGATTGATTTGCGCTGGGCGGATGACGCCGGTCAAGCAATTGCGCGGGCTCATGAAACCTGGATCGGGACGAATGGGCGGGAAGCGCGCCACGCCGATATCCCGCCGGCGGAAGGCGTGCCGGGTTTCCTGTCCTTTCCGGCGTGGACCCGCTCCGGTCGCGTTGGCGCCCTTGCCGTTGCCGCTCCCGAGCCGCTGCAGCTCACGCGAGATGAGGAGCAGCGTCTGCGCCGTTTGGCCGAAGTCACGATCCTGGTGCTGGATCACGCCCTGCTGCTCGATCAGGTTGACCGGCTGGAAACTATTGATCAGCTCACGGGCGCTACCAATCACCGTCGCCTGGTGGAGATCCTTGACTATGAGTTACAGCGGCATCGCCATACTGCCCGCAGCCTGGGTTTACTGCTCCTTGACGTGGAGGGATTGGGCGCAATCAACCAGTGCTATGGCCGGCGCTACGGCAACCACATCCTGCAAAAGCTTGCCGTATTGATCAAAGAGATAGTACGACCGATTGATGTGGTGGCGCGCAGTGGATTGGATGAGTTTGCCGTGCTTCTTCCCGAAACCGGTGAGGAGGCGGCACAGGGATGGTTGGAGCGCCTGCGCGATCGTCTGCTCACCGTTGAATTTGCCGGCGGCGAAGTATGGCTGAGCGCGGCGGTGGTGCAGGCCGCCCCCGATGAGGTGTTGACCCCGGAGCGTCTGTTACGACGAGCCGAGCAGGCGCTGGCCGCGGCCAAACGGCAGCAGCGCGGGTGGACCGCCGCCCTCGATACGCGCATCCCTCACGGCAGATAAACCGGATCGCCCAGGCGGAGCGTCACCGGGTCGCCGCGGTAGTCCAGATAGAAGCCACGCATCCCGCCACGTAAGAAGGTGAGGGCATTCGTCACGCTCCGATCCGACGGAGCATCCGCCGGAAAGCGCAGGGCGAAGCGGGTGAACTCGACGCAGGGCTCCGCCACTTGCGCCCGAGTGAGATCAATCCACTCGCCCTCGGCGGTGAGCAGGGTGACTCCGCGCTCCAGATCGCCGAGGGCGACCATGCTTCCCGTCTCAACCAGAATACTCTCCCCGGCGATGCCGTCTTCGAGATGAGAACCGAAGTGGTCGCGCATGGCGGCATAGTGCGGGGTGAAGAGGATGGAAACCGCGTTGCCGTCACGGTACTTGGAGTCCGGATGGATGCGGTGGTGCACGTCGACCACGCTCTGCTCTGGACCCCGTGGCGCGATCATTCCACCCTCATCCAACGCAACCATGGGGATGGAGACGATCGGTGTTGGGTCGTAGCGTTGACGACGGGGTGAAGCCTCGACCTTGAGCGAGGACGTCTGCACCTGGAGACGGACGACAGTGCCGATCATATCCATGGATGGATTTACTCCTTGATCCACTGTTGATAGCGCTCGGCGGAGCGTTGGAGCGCAGCCTTGCCGTCGCTGGCGACAACCCGTTCCCACCAGGCGCCGTAGATGCGCTCAAAGGAAAAAGGCGCAACGGCATCCACGATTTGGCGCACCGCCTTTGCCGGCAGTGGGATCAAGTTAGGATAGCTGCGCATAAAGCTTACCCAACGGCGGTCGGGAACAACCTGGATGATGTCGCCGCTGAGTAATGCTCCCTGGCCCCGCATTCCATTCGGCCAGTGAAGAACGGTACCACCGGCGAAGTGGCCTCCGCAGCGGATGAGCGTGATGCCATCGTGGAGGGCGAGCGTCTCACCCTCCCAGAAGTGGATAGCCGGATCGGGTCGCATGACCCACTGGTGATCGTCCGCGTGCAGGTAGATTGGCGCATCGAACGTGTGCGCCCACTCCACCATCGATGAGTAGAAATGAGGGTGCGAAATGGCGATGGCGGCGATGCCGCCGAGGTCGCGCACGGCGGTGATCGTGGCGTCGTCGAGGAGGGAGATGCAATCCCAGAGGACATTGCCGGCGGGAGATTGAACCAGCAAGGCACGCTGGCCGATGGCGAACGACGGTTCGGCGCCGATGCCCTGGAGATCGGGCTCGAGCTCTCGGATGTCGTGCCGGTGATCCGCTTGCAGATCACCGAGAGTCGTCCACTGCTGCCCGTCCCAGCCAACGTACTGGCGTTCATCAGTACAGATCGGACAGCTTTCCGGGGGATGGTCGGTCTCGGCGAACTGCGTGCCACAGGTGACACAGATGGAGTGTGGCATACTGGCCTCTTCATTGTTCTTGATCTGTCGTGCGGGGACCTACGGAGTCTACCCTGTCACCTGACCTTGTCCTCACGAACTACCGGTCTAATGTCAAGGACAGCCGATTTAGTGCGCGAGATCCCCGTGCGGTACCGAACTCCTCGGCGGTTCACGGGCTACTGTATATGTATTAAGGAGATGGAAACGCTGCACCTAACACAACAAGGAGTGTGAAATGGGTAAGTGGAATGGGCGACGCCGCAGGACACGGCGCGGCGGAGGGAAGTGGTCGATTGCCTCGTGGCGTAGCGTGGCCAGCTTTGGCAGCATCTTCAGTCTGGCCGGTATTTTCTCCGTGCTGAGTATCAATAGCGCGGGAAGCATCCTCTCAATTGGCAGCGCGGGGAGCATTCTGTCGATTGGGAGTGCCGGGAGCATCCTCTCGATAGGGAGCGCCGGAAGTATCCTGTCGATCGGCAGTGCTGGATGCATTCTCTCGGTGGGTGGCAAGGGACCGACCGACAAGAAGTGAGCCGGCGAAGGAGGGCTCCTTCGCCGGCTCAGGGGAACGTCGCGTGTGATGGTGGTTAGCTGCTGCCCTGCCCGCCCAGGCGATCGAGCTGATCAACATCTTCCTGGCTCAGGTGGATGCAGGCAGCTTCAGTGTTCTGCTCAAGATGGGCCACTGAGGAGGTGCCCGGGATGGGAAGCATTACCGGAGACCGTTGGAGCAGCCAGGCCAACGCAATCTGCGCCGGCTCTGCGTGGTGTCGCTGGGCGATGCCGGCCAGTGGACCACCCGGCTCGGCCAAATCACCGGTGGCCAGCGGGAACCAGGGAATGAAGCCGATGTTCTGCTGGGTGCAGGCATCCAGAACATCCTCCGCTTCGCGGTCGGTCAAGTTATAGCGATTCTGTACCGACACGATGGGGACGATGCGTTGCGCCGTGGCCAATTGTTCGGTGGTTACGTTGGAAAGCCCGACATGGCGGATTTTCCCCTCGCGCTGTAGGCCGGCCAACGTGTTCACCGAATCCTCGAAGGGAACGTTGCGATCGGGACGGTGGAGCTGATAGAGGTCGATCCGCTCCAGGCGCAGACGCTTGAGGCTGCCCTCGATGGCCTCACGCAAATGCTGTGGGGTTCCATTCTCCGGCCACTGACCGGGACCGGTGCGCGTGAGGCCGCCCTTGGTGGCGATGACCAATCCCTGTGGATAGGGATAGAGCGCTTCGGCAATCAGTTCTTCGCTGACGTACGGCCCATAGGCATCGGCGGTATCGATAAGGTTAATGCCCAGATCGATGGCGCGACGCAGAACGCGTATGACCTCGTCGTGGTCCTTTGGAGGACCCCAGATGCCGGGTCCGGTGATCTGCATAGCCCCAAAGCCCAGGCGATGAACCGGTAGATCCCCACTGAGTTGAAACGTTCCGCTCTCCGTGGCGGGCTGCTGAGTGGATGTGCTGGTCATGAAGTCTCCTTTGTGCAAGGGCGCGGCAAATGTGCACGCCCCATGAGTTACAGATGGACACTCCGCAAGGTTTGGGCCAGCAAGAGGTGTGATTGGGGTAGGGGCAGTCCCATGGTGAATACATCGGCTCGCTACGTGCCCTGACCTACTGCCTGAACTGCGATCCGATTTACCCACTTTGGGACAGTCTCCGGGCTAGAGGGGATTACCAGGCGCGCGGATCGCTTTCGCGCTCCTCAGCGCGCAACTGCTCAAGCACCTCAGATGGTAGTGGCATCCCGGGAGTTGGTTCGAGGGGTGGTCCTAGATCAAGGATGTCTCCTTGACCCCGGGAAAGCTGGCCGGATGCGGCAAGTTGCTCAATGATGTCTTTATCATCCACAGCTTCAGAGTACCGGGGTCGATCCTCAGGTACAGTAAGTGTGAATGCACAATGTGGTCGTCAGGCCGCCAGTATTGCGCAAACTTCATATGGCACAGATATGGGAGGGAAAGCGTGAGCATTGGTGATGGATTGTCCGGCGTGCTCCGCGTAGGATCCGATGTTTTCCTTCCTGTACGAAGGCTCGCCGGACCGCTTCATCGGCGACGCCGGGCGTTCACGGAGGATCCGAACGACCAGCTGCCACCGCTGCCGGCGCCCTGGGAGGACGAGCGTTGGTTTCGCGGCAGCTTTCCACCGCGCCGGCATAACGTGCTTGAGCCGCTGGTGGATGGGGAGGCGTATCTGAGCGACCTGCTTACCGCTCTCCGTGCGGCGGAGAAACGGGTGACCATCGTTGGGTGGGCGCTGACGGCGATGATGGCGCTTGAGCGGAAAGAACGACAGGGGGAGGCGATCCTGGCTGAAGTTCTACGCGACGTTTCGGCGCGGGCGGAGGTCTATGTTCTCCTCTGGTCCGGAGCGCCGGCGCTCTTTAAGCCAACTAGCCATATGGAGGAGGGGGTACAGGAGATATTGCGGCGCGCGGCGCCCCGCGTGCGCTGCGCCCTGGATCATCAGGCGTCGTTCAGCCACGACCACCATCAGAAAGCGGTGACGATCGACGGGCACCTGGCGTATGTAGGCGGCATGGATCTCACCACGTTTGAAGGAGATCGGTGGGACACTCCGGAGCACGCGCTGCGTCTCGGCCCCAACTGGCACGATGTCCAGGTGCGCATGCGTGGCGAGGTGGTGCGCGATGTTGAGGATAACTTCTGCCAGCGCTGGAATGTGGTGACCGGCGAAGAGGTCAAGCCGCTGCCGGCACAGCCGGAAGGAAACACCCCGGCGCAGATCGTGCGCACAGTACCCGCCGGCTCGTATCCCTTTGCCGAGCAGGGCGACTTCGGCATCTTCC
>JBPCKK010000006.1:0-4998 GCA_051004335.1 Chloroflexota bacterium | reverse complement strand
TGGTTGCACCGGGGAATGAAGGCATCCTACCGCTCCAGCGCCTCCACCTGCTGCTCATGCTGTTGGTCGCACTCGATTCCCAGCCGATTCGCGGCGGACCCGCGTCACACGGGCATAAATGGGCCGTAATGGGCTCTGTCATGGTATCCCAGCGCCGTCATGGATGGAGATCAAAGCGCAACTGGGGGAGGTCCTATTGTCCCGGTACGCGCTTAGAGATGCGGCCGGTCGGAGTCCGATGGTGCCGCACGGTGGTTGGACTTTGCCGCACGTGCCGATTGACATCGTACTGCCATAGCGCTCCCCTGAGGCGGTCACAGCGGCTCAAAACTGGACCGTTACGCCATAGAGTCGCACTGGACGACTCGTTGGCTTGATAGAAATAAGTTCGCATCCATTAAAATGAAGGGCGGGGCCAAAAAGTGACGGACCTCTTCTCGCCGCAAGTTCCCCCACGCGCCGATCGATCTCCCCCAGGGCGTGAAGGTCGGAAACAACACCGCTTGATATAGATAAAACACGAGGACATGCGAACCGCGCCGCAGTAGCTCGGATGGACGGTGCACTACAGGTTCAAGGGGCGTCATCCTCATTGTGGCTCCCGTACCAGCTTGTCACGCTGTTGCTCGCGATTGACTGGCGGTATGCGCTGGAACCACGTCGAGCGAAAGGACGTCAACAATCGCCCATAGGGTCTATCGTGAAGACATCACGTGCGATGATCTGTCTGATGGACTCCGACCGGCGTCTCAGCTACCCGAGTCGTGAATGTCGAAGGCGACCAACGATGCAGCAGGAAAAAGTGCGGTGTGCGCGCATTCCCACCCGCGCAGTGCGGAGGGAGCAATGGGGAAAAAGTACAGCAGCGCGCGACACCGGCAATCGAGGGCACGACGACCAACTAGACCATCCCGTTCGCGCTGCCACTGCGCTGCCAAACGCTGCCAATCGTCGCGGTTCGCCACCGTTCGCCTCCCCACTTTCCGCATGGCACAGCCAACCATGAACGTACCCGAACGCCCTGAGGAGAATTCCTAAACCGTGTGCGGGGGTTCGAGTCCCTCTAGGGGTACCACCATGCCCACTATCCCTTCACTCCAGACCGGGCAATGCCCTCAATGAAGTAGCGCTGCAGGAAGATGTACAGGACCAGAATAGGCAGAATCACAATCATCGACCCGGCCATTAACTGGGGCCAGTAGGTGAGGTACGTGAAGGAGTAGTTCGCCAGTCCCACGGGAAGGGTGTACATGTTCTCCGTGCTGGCGATGAAGCTCGGCATCAAGAAGGAATCCCAGTTGCCCTGGAACTGAAGGATGCCGAGGGTTGCCAGCGCCGGCTTGGCTAGCGGTAAGGCTATCCGCCAGTAGATTCCGAAGACAGATAGTCCATCGACTCGCGCTGCTTCCTCCAATTCCATGGGGAACGACATGAAAAACTGGCGCATCAGGAAGATGCCGAACGCCGTGACCATGAACGGCACCGCCAGCCCCTGATAGCTATTGATCCAGTTCATCTTCACCAGGATGACGAAGATGGGCAAGAGCGTCATCGCCGCCGGCACCATCATCGTGCCCAGCACCAGGTAAAAGAGCAGGTTGCGACCCGGAAAACGCAGACGGGCGAACGCGTAGCCCGCCAGCGAGTCAAAGAAGAGATTGCCGAGCGTCACCAGCGCGGCGACGATGATGCTGTTGAGAAACCAGCGAGGGAAACTCCCTCCGGCGAGAACTCCGTAGGAGCCCGTCCAGGCGGCAAGCGTCCAGTGCAGAGGCAGCCCGGTTGGCACCGCTCGGGAGGACTCGGGAAGGGATTTAAACGAAGTGAGGATGCTCCAGACAAAGGGAATGGCCGTGATGACTGCGTAGAGAATCAAGATCAGGTAGAAGAACGACCGCTTGGTATAGTCCCTCGCGCCGCTCCGCCGTTGCACCCCTATCGAATAGGCCATTACGCTGCCTCCTCCCCAATGAACCGCCGGACCACCAGAGTGGCGGCAAAAATGAACGCGAAGAGAAAAAAGGATGCCGCCGCCGCCACTCCATAGAAGTGGTTCTGGAAGGCGTTGTTGTAGATGTAGAGCACGGCGGTCAGCGTTGAGTTCTCTGGACCTCCCGTACCTTGGGAGAGTAGGAAGGCCTGATCGAAGATCTGCAGGGTGCCGATAATGCCGTTGGCCACCACGAAGAAGAGAGCCGGGCGAATGAGAGGGATCACGACCCGGACTACCGCCTGAAAGCCGTTGGCGCCGTCGATTGCCGCCGCTTCCAGCACGTCACGCGGAACGTCCTGGAGGGCCGCCAAAAAGATCACCATAAGCGTTCCGGTGGTCGTCCAGATGTTCAGTCCCATGATGGACTTCAGGGCTACGTGCGGATCGCCGAGCCAGTTCGGTCCCTGAACATGAATATCGGACAGGAGCGTGTTCAGCAGTCCAAAGTTGTTAAACAGGTACAGAAAGATCACTGAGATGGCGACGGATGAGGTGATCGACGGGAAGTAAAAAGCGGTGCGGAAGAAGGTCCGTCCGCGAATATTCTGGTTGACCACGAGGGCAAGCATGAAGGCAATGAAGGTTTGAATTGGCACCACGACGATTGCGTATTCCACCGTGTTCCCAATAGCGATCCAAAATGTCGGGTCGCGCCGGAAGATGTAGTCGTAGTTTGCCGAGCCGACTAGGCGTGGTGAGTCGAGAATTGCCCAATGGAAGAAGCTTATCCAGAAATCGAAGACCATGGCGCCGAGGAAAAACGTAACAAAGATGATCATCGGGATCAGGATGAAGAGGTATCCCATGATGACTTCGTCGCGTTTGTAGCGCACGGTGGAACGGCGCCGACGGAGACGGGTCAGCGCGCCCGCGCTAGCGGCAAGGGCGCCGGGTTCGACTTGCGTGGTATCGCCGGTGGCCATGCGTTGCTCCTTGACATTGCGCGGCTCGGGGCTGGCCTCGTGCCGGCTCTCCGCTCCTTAACACTGCGCCGGTAAGGGCCGGCCTCAGTGCCTGCCCTCCGCCCGCAGGCGGCCTGGGCTGCCCAATAGTTCAGCGAATTGCTCTCAATTAGTGAAGGGAGTGGGACCACGGTCCCACTCCCTCTAGTTAGCGTGTCGGTGTTATGGTGCGCTGCTCAGGGCCTGGGTTTCTTGGCTCTGCATGTCGGCCAAGGCGGCGCTGACGCTCATAGTACCGTCCTGCACCTTGCGAATGTCATCGCCGAGCGGAGTAAGCGCGCGATCGGCGAAACCGGCGGGGAAGAACCAGTCTTTCGAGTAGTGGATAGCACTGGTGAACACGCCGGTGTTCGGGATGCTCTTCACGTCCTTGCGCGGCGGGACGTACTGGGCAACGTGCGACCAGATGCGCTCGCCGGTTCGGCTGATGAGGAATTTCAGGAGGGTTGTCGCGTTCTTCAACTGATGGGTGCGGGCGAACATGGCGTAGCCCGCGGTAAAGGCCAGGTTGCTGTAGCCCTTCGGTCCCTTGGGAATGGGAGCGCGGCCCCAGGTGACATCGGGGTAGGTCTGCTGCATGAAGCTGGTCATCCAGTTGCCCTCGATGGCCATCGCGGCTACCTGCTTGCCAAACGCTTCGCCGTTCCAGCCGGCGCCAATTTGATCGGGACGCGCGGCGCAGCCCGAGCGCGACAGGCTTGTGTAGTAGCCCAGGGATGTCCGGCCGGCGGCCGTGTTAATCGTCGCCTTCGTCTGCGACTTATTGAGTAACGAGCCACCCGCTTCCTGCAGGAAGGCAGCCCAGCGTGCCGGATCCGCCGAGAGGGAGATGCCGACTACCTTGTTTGCCTTGTTCGTTAGCTTGCAGGCATCGGAGCGCAGCTGCGACCAGTTGGTCGGGGGGTGACTGATGCCCGCGGCGGAGAACATCTTCTTGTTGTACCAGAGGGCCAGGGTTGACACATCCTTGACTACCGCGTACGGGGAGCCATGGTAGTTGTAGCCCGCCTGCAGATTCGAGTAGAACTTGCTGGGAAATCCGAGCCCCTTATCGTTCTTCAGGAAGCTCAGGTTCTTGAGTGCTCCGCTCTGGATGTAGTCGCGGATGTGGTCTGAGTTGATGTAGAACACATCGGGCGCCGTCCCGGCGGTAATGCTTGTAGTTAACTTCGCGTTGTAATCGCCGCTCAGCACTTCGAAATTGACGTGGATGTGATATTTGCTCTGAAAGGCGGCAACCAACTTCTGCTGCGCTGTCTTCTCTGTTGGGTTGCTATCCCAGGTCGCGAAGGTGACTGAACCTCCGGCGTAGACCGGCGAAGCAGCCACTCGCATTGGGGCGTTCGCCGCCCAGCCTGCAAGTACGGTCCCACCGACAATGAGCAGGCTTGCCAGTGTTCGTGTGTGTTTCATCGTGTATCTTCTCCTCCGTCCACTGTGTCCAACGACGGCAGTGGTGCATGCGGGTGATCGAACTGCAGGTTCAGCGGTTCCAGTTGGATTTCTGTGTCGCTCCTCCACCTCCAGCTACCGTGACTCGTGTCCTATCAGGTCGAATACAACTCTTCGCGTGCCGTCGCCAACAACTCCTCGCCTCTTGCCGGGAAGTTCATACCGAAACGTTTCGGCCCCTGGCATCCATAGTATCCGCACTTTCGTCGTGTGTCAAAAAACCCGGATGGGTACTACTGCGCGCGAGCCAGCGGCGGGTCCATCCTTATCGGTCCAGTAGAAGATCGCAAGACCATACTTGGGACTATGAGCCGCTGCACCAGCGGTATCTCGGGGTTGGCGATTCGATCAAGCAGGAGACCCATGGCCTCCTCACCGATCCGGCTGTTGGGCTGGCTCACAGCGGTGAGCGGCGGCTCGGCCTGCTGTACCAGTGAGTTGTCGTCGAAGACCACGAGGGAGACATCACTAGGAACGCGGAGTACCAGTGAGCGGGCTACTTTCAGTACAGTTAGCGCCAGAAAGTCGGACGCGGCAAATATTGCAGTTGGTTGATATAGCGAGTCGAACAGGTTACGGACCGCGTTGCCT
>JBPCKK010000005.1:0-3052 GCA_051004335.1 Chloroflexota bacterium | reverse complement strand
GACGGCCTCCTGCTGCCCAGTCTCCACAACCCGGCTCTGGCCGATCTGGGTGACGCGGCACTTTTGCCGCTGGGCGATGCGTGCCTTGCGCTCACCACGGATTCGTTCGTGGTGCGTCCCCTCATCTTCCCCGGCGGCTCGATCGGGGAGTTGGCGGTCAACGGTACCGTGAACGACCTTGCGATGTCGGGAGCCACTCCTCTCGGCCTGACCGCCGCCTTGATCATCGAGGAAGGGCTGAATGTGGACGTGCTGCGCCGCGAGGTAGAGACCATGGCCGCTGCTGCCCAGCGTGCCGGCGTGGCTATCGTATCCGGTGACACCAAGGTGGTGGAACGCGGCAAAGGAGACGAGCTGTACATCATCACTACCGGTTTGGGCGTAGTCGATCCCGAGATGGTACTCTCGCTGACCGCCGTTCGTCCAGGAGATCGAATCCTCTGCTCAGGCACACTGGGAGATCATGGCGTGGCGATTTTGATCGCCCGCGGCAATCTAGATCTCGAAGCTGAGGTGCGCTCAGACACACGGCCCCTTACGGCGCTGGTTAGCGCTCTCAAGCAGGCGGCGGGGCACGGGCTGCGCTGGATGCGTGACCCGACCCGTGGTGGAGTCGGCACCGTGTTGAATGAATTGGCTCGGGATACGGGCTTTGGCGTCACCCTCTGGGAGGAGACACTGCCGATCAATGCCACCGTGAACGGCGCCTGCGAAATTCTGGGCATTGACCCGCTATACGTGGCCAACGAGGGCAAACTCCTGGCCGTGGTGGACCCAAAGGTTGCCGAGGACGCGCTGCAGGCGGTGCGCTTCGTACCCGGTGGGGAGGACGCGGCCATCATCGGCGAAGTGAGCGAAGAACCGGCGCGCATGGTCCTGATGCACACGGAATTTGGTGGCACCCGCATGGTGGACATGCTTATCGGTGATCCACTGCCCAGGATCTGCTGAACGCGGATTGAGGAGAGTTGTGAGTATGTACGTTGGGAGTGAATTAGCCGTGGGGAGCGGCGTTGAGCCTGACGAGCGCAACCGGCGGGACCTGCTCCGTCGGAATGAGATATGCACGCGGTTCTTTTCTCAAGAGGCACAGCGCCTCGCCGAAGCCTCGCGGGAGATGTCGCGCCGTTTTCTGGCCGGCGGACGGCTACTAGCATTCGGTCGCGGACCCGCTGCCACCGATGCGCAACACGTTTCCGTCGAATTCGTGCATCCGGTCATCGTGGGCAAGCGCGCCTTGCCGGCAGTCGATCTGGGAGCGGACTTTACCGCCCGAATCCCGCTCATCGTGCGCCCGGATGATATGGTCATGGGCTTCGCCGCGGCAGTGCCGGACCTGGAGGTAGATCAGGCACTTGCCCTGGCCCGCGAGCGAGGCGCTCTCACCTTTGCCTTCCCCGGAGAGAGCGCTGACTACGCGTTTGCCCCTCCCGATGCTGATCCATTTATTACCCAGGAAGTCTTCGAAATTCTGTATCACCTGTTGTGGGAGACGGTACATGTGTACTTCGAACACCGGGAACAGGGACATGATGTCGGTGCCTCTGCCTTTCTCTACCCATTTCTCGGCAAACAGGAGCAGGAGCTGGACTCGGTGATGATCCAAGTGCAGCAGTCCATGACACAGAAGGTGGAGGAAGTCAACAGCATGCGCGCCGTCGCCGCGGAGAGCGAGGCACATGTCATGACGGAAGCGGCCGCGGCGATTAACGGGCGGTTGGATCAGGGTGGAACCATACTCACCTTCGGAAACGGAGGCTCGGCTACCGACGCCAACGACCTGGCGCTCGACTGCAGCGTTCCTCCTCCCGGGCTAAAATCCTTGCCGGCAATGTCTCTTTCCAGCGAGCCCGCCATTATTACGGCCATCACCAACGACATTGGCGCTGAGGCGACGTTTAGCCGGCAAGTGTGCGCTCACGCCGGTCACAATGACACGGCCATCGCCATCTCCACCAGTGGGAATTCGCCAAATATCTTGTCGGGTCTCGTCGAAGCCCGTAAACGCGGCCTGCTTACGGTGGCATTCGCCGGATACGATGGTGGCCGAGTACGGACCGAGAAGCTCGCCGACCATGTCATCGTCGTTCACTCCGATTACATACCTCGAATTCAGGAGGTACAGGCTTCCATCTATCACGTTCTGCTGCGTCGTATCGCGGAGATGCAGAGTGAAGAGTAAGCACGGTGCATGAGCTTTCGCTGGCCGCCGCAATTGTGGATATCGCCTGCCGGCGCGTAGCGGCCACTCCGGAGTTGCGTGTCAGCAAGGTCTACGTCCAGGTTGGGCATCTGCGTCAGGTCGTGCCATCCGCGCTGAGCTTTAGTTTCGAACTTGTTGCCATGGGTACAGCCGCGGAAGGCGCCGCACTGGAACTGGAGTTAATTCCAGCGGTGGGAGTGTGCCGGCAATGCACTGTCGAGAGTGTCCTGACCGAATTTCCACTGCAGTGTGCGCGCTGCCGCGGATTCGACCTGAATATCGTTGCCGGCGAGGAACTCGAAGTCGAAGCGCTTGAGCTGGAGAATAGGGTGGATGAAACAAGTGGAAAGCTTCTCAATCAACCTGGGGAGTCCTCCGACGGTGGACAAGATCAGCAGTGCGCCCAGTTGACTGATCGACAAGCAACCGCTGGGAGGTAACCATGGTGGGAACTATGCACAATTCGGCACTAGGTACTATAGTTGAAACACTGTATGGGCCGGCATCGAGATGGTCCCGACTTCTCTGTCTGCGAGAAAGGTTGCCTATGTAGAGCAGTTCAGCGTTCCGGAGCGCTCAATCTCCGTTCCTGAAAAGCAGTTGGCCCGACACAGGAGGCAACGCATGGCAGGGGTCGAAGAGGTCCATATTCTGTGGATCTCCGAACTACTAGGGTGTGACGGTGACTCCGTCTCAATCACGGCGGCGATGCAACCCAGCATCGAAGACGTAGTCATGGGCAACATACCGGGTCTCCCCAAGGTGATTCTCCACAACAAAGTGCTCGCCTATGAAAACGGCGACGAGCTGATGGCGGCGTTCGACCAGGCTGAACGTGGTGAACTGGGC
>JBPCKK010000004.1:0-3118 GCA_051004335.1 Chloroflexota bacterium | reverse complement strand
CAGACGCGTATCGACGAGTGTATCCACGCGACTGACGAAAAAGGAGGCAACCGACGCGATGTGATCGATGGGCTGCTCCTGGCGGACCCGACGTTCCAGACCCGTGAGATACGCATCCATAACGCGCTCGTACATCTCGACCGCGAAGATCAGTGTGATATTCACGTTGATGCCCTCGGCGGTCAACTGTTCTATGGCGGGGATACCTTCCGACGTCGCCGGGATTTTGACCATGATGTTGGGGCGATCCAACTCGCGCCAGAACCGTCGAGCTTCGTCTATGCTTGCCCGAGTGTCATGTGCGAGATCGGGTGAGACCTCAATGCTCACGAAGCCGTCCTCAGCCTGACGCCGATCATACGTAGCCCGAAGTATATCGGCGGCGGTGGCAACATCCTGGATCGCCAGATCCTCGTAGATCCGTATCGGTGGCTGGCCCGTAGCGCCGAGAGCGCGGATGTCCTCGTCGTAATCATGGCTGCCGACTATCGCTTTCTCGAAGATACTGGGATTGGCTGTCACACCGCTGATACCGTCCTCTCGGACCAGTCGGGCAAATGTGCCGGAATTGATCAGTTCACGACTGAGCGAGTCGAGCCAGATACTCTGCCCGCACTGTTCAAGTGTATGGAGTGGGTTGGTTGTCATGGCTTCCTCTCTATCACCCGCTTCACTGCTTCGGTAATGCTGTTGGCGCCCATACCGTACTTTTCCACAAGCTCTTCCAGCTTTCCCGACTCCGCGAACGTATCTTGTAGTCCGATAAACTCCATGGGAATCGGATACGACCTCGCCGTCCATTCCGCGACCGCGCCACCCAGGCCGCCGGCAACCTGATGATCTTCAACAGTTACAAAAGCATTAGTGACTGGCGCAAGCTGGGCAAGAGATTCAGTGTCGAGTGGCTTGATGCTGGAAACGTTGGCGACCAGAACTCCTATGTTTTGGTGGTCAAGCTCCTGGGCTGCCAGGAGCGCATAGTACAGCATGTACCCGCAGGCGAGAATCGTTGCCCGCGGTCGTTCGTGAACCCAATAGGTGTTGATAACACCCAGGTCAAATGGTGTGCGTTCCGTAGTAATGACCGGCGTGGGATCGCGAGTGAATCGAATGTACGCTGGGCTATCGGTCTTACCGATTGCGACTGTAGCCTTTCTTGCCTCCACACTATCGCAGGGAACGACGACATCAAGGCCAGGCAAAACCCGCGTGGTCGCAATATCCTCGGTGGCTTGGTGCGTGGGTCCGTCCGGGCCCGTGGCGATGCCGCTGTGGTGGCCCGCGATTTTCACCGGCACGTTGTTGTAGACGGCGGTGGTGCGGAGCGTTTCCCAGTTCTTGCCCGGAGAGAAGGTGGCGTAGGAAGCGATGAAGGCGACCTTGCCGGTCGCTGCCAGGCCGGCCGCGATGGCTGCCATATCTTGCTCGGCGACCCCAACCTGGAAAAAGCGCGCGGGGTATTTGGTCGCGAACTGCTTGGATCTCGTGGAGTCGGTGAGGTCGCCGCACAACGCCACTACATTGGGGTCCTGGTCGCCCAGGTCGACCAACCCCTCCCCATATCCGTTCCGCGTGGGCACACGTTCGACATCAGGATCGAGCACCTGGCTGTTCAAGTGGAGATCGGGATTCAGCATCAGACGCGCTCGCTCTCTATTCGGGCTTGCGATGCTCGGAGCTCATCCAACGCTACCTGTGTTTGTTCGTTTTTAGGAGGCGCGCCGGGAATATCACTCAGGCCGGGCGGATTGCCGTGCCACAAATAATTGTTTTCCATATAGGACACGCCGCATCCCGGTATGGTGTGGGCAATGATGACTGACGGTTTCTCGTGAACGGCGCGAGCCTCGCCCACGACCTCGATGAACGCTCGAATATTGTTACCGTCGACCTCGAGAACCTCCCAGCCAAATGACCGGTACTTGTCAACGAGAGAGTCGAGAGGCATGATCGTTTCGGTGGTCCCATCGATCTGGATATTGTTGCGGTCAATGATCTGCGTCACGGTGTCCAGTCCGATCTTACCGGCGAACATGGCGGCCTCCCAGATATTGCCTTCCTGTTGCTCGCCGTCGGAGGTGAGACAGTACACCCGATAGGTCTTGTGATCCAGGCGACCGGCAAGCGCAATGCCGATTGCCTGGGACAGTCCTTCCCCCAGCGGTCCGGAGGTTGTCTCTATACCGGGAAGCGAGGTGCGGTGCGGATGGCCCTGCAAGCGAGAGTCCATTTTGCGCAGGGTGGACAACTCCGAAATGGGAAAGTACCCGGCCTGTGCCATGGAGACGTAGAGGATGGGGCAGATGTGGCCATTGGAGAGGACCAGCCGATCTCGATCCGGCCAACACGGATTTTTCGGATCATATTTCAGAATGTGGAAATAGAAGGCGGTGAAAATATCCGCCATGCCCAGCGGCCCAGCCGAGTGACCTGAACCCGCGGCCACCAGAGTCTCAATAACTAACTGTCTAGCTTGATTGGCTTTGAGCTCCAGATCTTTGAGTTCGGCGTCGTGAAGTTCAGCGGTCATGTGTCACTCCTTCAGATTCCTGGCTCGTGTCGATGGTGAAAGCGGTCATATTCAAAGGATACGTGACATCTAGATGGATTGTCGGTAGCCAAAGAACTCGTGATCCTGGTTGTAGCCGCCGTAGCCCCCACCGATCTCCGCGAAGTCCGCGACGAACTCCACACCCTTAATCCATTTGACCTGCTTGAAGCCAAGCTGTGTTTCGTTGCGCAGCCGGAGCGGGGCGCCGTGGCCGAGGGACAGGGGCGCACCGTTCATGTCGTAGGCCAGCATCGTCCGATGGTAGCTCGTATGCTCGATGGGGTGCGCGTCGTAGTAGACGCCCTTGTCGGCGCCCTCGCCGAAGGAGTAGAAGACGACCCACTTCGCCTCGGGCAACGGTTTGACCAGATCCATGATGGTCCGCATCGACACTCCCCCCCACGCGGCAACGCCGGACCAGCCTTGGATGCAGAAGTGCTGCGTGATCTGCTCCGGGTACGGCAGCGCCCGGAGTTGTGCCAGGTCAAGGTCGACGGGGTTTTCCACGAGGCCGTTAATCCGCAGCCGGTAGTCCGCGAAGTTGCCGTCGAACAGGGTCTTGTACTC
>JBPCKK010000003.1:0-5114 GCA_051004335.1 Chloroflexota bacterium | reverse complement strand
GAACGGAGGGCTACTCACCCGCCGAGGTCGGGTGAGCATCCGGAATGCGCGCTTCCGCGAGGACGCGGGGCCTATCGATCCCAGCTGCGACTGTTATACGTGCCGCAACTTCTCCCTAGCTTATCTCCATCACTTATTTCGCGCTGAGGAATTACTGGGGTACCGCCTGGCGAGCCTGCACAACATTCGTTGGACCATCAAGCTGGTCGAGGAAATGCGGGATCACATTCGTGCTGGAACATTCGCCACCCTGCGGGCGGACTTTCTCGCCGAGTATCGACCACCCAATGCCGAAGTGCGCGACGAACAGCGCCAACGCTGGCTCGCCGCACGGGAGGCTGCGAACGGCGCCTGAGAGTAGCTATCCCGAAAGCGGCCCAAAACTAAGAACCGCCACGATCACTGAGCCCACCAGCAGAATTCCGGCGACAACCGCATCCGCTCGGTGGAAATGGTACTCCTCCAGGGAGGTGCGCGGCCCGGTGTCGTACAAGCGTGCCTCCAGGGACTCCGCCAGTTCGTCGCCACGGCGCAGATTGCCCAGCAGGAGGGGGATGAGCAACGCTCCCAGGCTCTCCTCATCGGCAAGCGCGGCCATGGTAAGATCCGCGCCACGCGCTCGTTGCGCCGCGATGATTCGCTGCGCCTCGCTGATCAACAGCGGCACGAACGTAAGTCCAATCGTCACCATCGCAATGATGTCGCGTACCGGCACGCGTATGCGCTCGAGCCAACCCAAGAGCCATTGCAGTCCGGAGGCAATGGCCAGTGGCGGGGTCGTTAACGTGACTAATGAGGACGTGTAGGCGATGAGTAGAACCTGAAGGTCGAGGCGGATTGCCAGCGCGACGCCGTCAGTTGTGGGCACGATAAAGAGAAAATGGGCAAGGGCGTGCCCCGGTGTCGTTACGATGACTAAGACGGCCAGCAGTAGCAAGAAGATCAACAGTGGACGAATGAGCCGCCACATGGCCGGTAGTAGTTCGATAGCGGCCAGCCCGGCTAGGGCGCCGAGCATGTAGGCAACCACAATACCGCGGGGCACGCTGCTCATCAGGACATCAGCCACCAGGAGCGCGGCGCCGGCAAGCTTGGTTCGCGGATCGAGGGTGTGCAGACGAGAGTCACCGGCCTCGTAGGTAAGAAACCGAGGGGCGCTGTTAAGCACCGTGTGCCCTCAACCAGCCGGCGACGATGGCGTTCTCTGCCTCTGTCGGGGAGGACGTATCCGGCAGCGGATGACCCCTTCGCTCAACATCGGCAGCAAGGGTATAGACTGCCGGCAATTCAATGCCGGCCTCCGCCAGTTCACGCCAGTCACCCAACAAATCAGCGCCGCTCGCGACGACGCGCGTCTTGCTATCGCGCAGGAGGTAAATCCGGTCGGTGCGGGCGGCTTCGGCGGCACTGGACGAGAGCCAAATGATCGCGGCTTTACCACGCAGCGGTTCGAGGAGATCACTGAACTCGTCACGTGTCCGCGGGTCCAAATTGGAGGTGGGTTCATCAAGAATCAGGACATCCGGTTCCATGGCGAGAACACCGGCCAGCGCAACCCGACGCCGTTCACCGCCCGATAAGGCAAACGGCGAACGTCCACGGATTATCGCGGGATCCAGACCAACCGCCCGCAGAGCCCGTTCAACTCGCTCCTCAATCTCCTCGTCTTCCAGGGCAAGGCGGCGTGGACCGAACGCTACATCATCGAACACGGTGCGCGCGAATAACTGATCCTCGGCATTCTGGACCAGCAGGGTGACTTCCCTCGGTCGAGCCGACAGGGAACGACGCCGCTTTAGTGGGTTCGTGCCCCGGAACAGCACTTCACCCTCGCGGGGACGCGCCAAGAATGCCAGTTCGAGAGCAAGCTCCGTCTTGCCGCTCCCCGGAGCGCCTAGAACGGAAACGATTTCTCCGGGGTCCGCGTTCAGCGCCCGTCGTCCTGTGTGCTCTAGGAGCGCCACAGCGACTCCGCGACCTGGTCGAGGGATTCGCCCGCGGTCACGGGGAGACCGGCGGCATGCAGGTGATTGACCAGCACATATGCTTCAGGCTCGCCCAGAGCCAGGCGAGCCCGCATGAGGGGATCGTGGAGAACAGCCGACGGCGGCCCCACAATCTCCAGGCGCCCGTGCAACATGCCATACAAACGCCCGCACAACTGCGCTTCGTCCATTCGATGTGTAATCAGTACCAAACCAACCTGGCGCTGGCTTGCCCACTGTTGCAGCTCGCCGAGGACGCGAGTTCGCGCTGCCGGCTCGATCCAGGCAGTTGGCTCATCCAGGATCAGGTACCGTGGTTCCATGGCCATCACCGACGCAATAGCTATCCGCTGTTTGTCCGCCATGCTCAGTTCATGGCACTCCGCCATGCGCAGTGACACGAGGTCCATCGCCCGCAAAGCCTCGTCCACCCTTCGGCGAATCTCCTGAGGTGATAGTCCGAGATTTTCCGGACCGAAGGCAACCTCCTGCTCGACCACCGCGTTGACGATTTGGCTGTTCGGATTCTGGAAGACCAAGCCGACCAGACGTCGCACGGCCAGCTCTTCCTCGGCGGCGTCAACACCATCGACTACGACGGTACCCTCGGTCGGCAGCAAGAGACCCTTCAGCAAGCGACCAATTGTGGACTTCCCGGAACCGTTTGGACCCACAATACCCACTGTTTCACCCGGTGCGACGCACACGCTCACGGCGGTGACCGCAGGCGCCGCGTTACCGGAGTAGCGATACGTGATCTGTACCGCCTCCATCATGAGTGCGCTCTCCGTCTACTCAATGTCTGCTCGGGAATCTGGCGCAGTACGGCGTGCGCCACGATCACGGTCAGATACATGGTGAGCAGTCCCAGCAGCACGAGTGACCCGATGTAGCCAAATTGCCAGTGGACTACCAGTTCCGATTTCCACTCCTCCACCATATGGCGGACACCCACAGGAGCGTTCAGGGCACGCAGGATCGACAGGACAACATTGAACACGAGTTTGACAAAGTTCTGCGCCGACTTGATTAGCTTGTTCACCGGGTAGCGAAACAGGATGACGGAGGCAACCGTGGGCAAGAAGAGATCGAGTACCGCGTAGACGGGACCGGTCCACAGAATATTGACAGTCGAGCTGAGCCGGGCTCGTCGACCCATACCGGCAAGGATACCGGCGACGGCGATATCGGGGACCGACAACGCCAACAGCGGACCCACTAACGCGGAAAACAGCACATACGATGCAATAGCAGCCAGGATGGTTAGCCGAACGCCACGCCGCTGAATCAGCATGACAAAGGGCACGGTAGCGGCCGCCTTGAGCAATTGCCGCACACCGGGCAATGGAAGAAAGGCGCGGAAAAGCAGGAAGACCACGGCGATATCGCCGAGCAGCGCCCCTTCCACGATGGCGTGGGTCCGGTCTCTACGCTCGAGGAGTGTCTGTGCTTTCATCCGAAGGCAATCTCCGACCAGCCGCGAAGTAACGGTCAATCGTACCACCGTCTTCCCACGGGCAAATTTGTGGCTGAAGTTGTGGATGGCTGGGGACAAGTTATCTCGTTCGGTGGACGACGGTGAGGATAGCTCGGCTGGCCGTGGCCGGCGGGCGGCGTTTGACGTAAACGATTGGTGGATTGGTTAACGGTCCGTGTGTCATTTGCGTTGAATCAGCAGGCGTACAGTGAATGGCCCTCGTGGAGAATCTATTCCTCTCTTTCCTCGGAGCTACCGAATCGTGGTTCGAACACTCCTGCTCATGCTGCTCCTTACGCTTCCGGCGCAACTCGGCGCCGGAAGCTACACCGTGCAACCGGGAGACAGCTTAAGTGCAATCGCGGTGCGGGAGCATGTCTCGCTACAGACGCTCATGCAGGCAAACAGTATTCGCAATCCGAACTTTGTGCGAGCCGGCATGGTACTGTCACTACCGTCGGTCGCGCATCGGGTCACAACCACCTCCGCATATCTCGTTCGGCCTGGGGATACCCTGCTCGGTCTCGCCGCCACCTTTGGGACAACCATTGGCGAAATCCGCCTGCTCAATCCGCGCCTCGGCGCCTACCCACTTGCCGGCCAATGGCTACGTCTCTGTCGCTCCTGCGCGGTCACGACTTCCCGCTTCGTGGCGCATGCGGTGAACCCGGCCACCGGTGGCGCTGTCCATACCGTGGCTCTGGGCGAAACGTTGAGCGCCATTGCCCAACGCTTCGGCACCACCGTGGCGGCGATCCTGGCCAACAACCGCCTGCTCAATGCCAATCTGATCGTCGCCGGTACCCGCCTCATTGTCCCCCGACCAGTTGTGCCGGATGACTACTCGCCGGTAGTCCGGCCGCTCATCGTGCGTGAGGCCGAGTGGTACGGCGTCGCGCCATCCCTCGCCCTGGCGATCGCCTGGCAGGAAAGCGGATTCAATCAGGGGCTGGTGAGCCGCACAGGCGCCATTGGCGTGATGCAGGTCGAGCCATACACCGGCGCCGTCGTCAATCGCCTCCTGGGTCATCAACTCAACCTCTACAGCCTGCATGACAATGTGCAGGCCGGTGTCTTCTGGTTAGCCCACTTGCTCCAGTACTACGGAGGCAACGGCCGGCTCGCCGTCGCTGCCTACTATCAGGGTTCGAAGGCGCTGGCACGGCGGGGCTTCTTTGCCGACACAGTTCAATACGTAAGCGATGTGCTCGCCTTGCAGGCCCGCTTTGCCGGCTAAACGAAAGATGAGGCAATGACTGTCACGCGCGCCGCCTTTCTCGCCGCCTTGGTGCTCCTCGTCGCGGGGATTGCCTTCGGTCGTGCCTGGGTAGTTACCTGGACGGCTCCGGCCTTTTCCCCGCCGGCTCCCATTGCCGTGCGCGTGATTACCGCAACCCCACTCCCGCGAGTTTCGCATCGTGTGGCTCGTGCCGCGACCAAGAAGCCTCATCCCTCACCAAGACACACCCAGCCGGTGCATCACCACGCGGTCGCGACACCTCGGCCAACTCCAACCCCCACTGTCGCCATGCCGTCACCATCACCCACACCAACTCGGCCGGTGCTGGCGTACCCTCTCCGGCACCCACAGCCGCACCGAAAACTCGCTACTCACCGCCACATTCACCGCCGCCCAAGAGCTACAGCTCGGC
>JBPCKK010000002.1:0-22660 GCA_051004335.1 Chloroflexota bacterium | reverse complement strand
GACGCTCGGCTCCTGTCTGCGTCCGCGCTCGGCGTTCCCACCCATGACATCTCCCTTCCGCTTGACGTTCCATCCGCCTGGGTAGGCACAATTAGAGACCACAATACGGGTGCGGCATCGTGGCCCTCGGCGCCCAGGCGGACGCAGACAGGAGCCGAGCGTCCCTACCCCTTCCTTCGAGTTTCCGGCAATAATTCATTGATTCAAACCGATGGCGGACTCCGACAGAAGCGAATATCTCTGCCCGTTATTTCGCATTTTGCGGGCAATTCGTACGACGGGGATATCGAGTACGTACCTTCCATATTGACGTTGGTAGACTCGGACAGAGATAGCGATCGTCCAGATGGATATCCACGACCAAGGACGCATCCCAGGTCGAAGATGATCGCGAACTATAGGAGGCCGGCTACATGACCAAGAGTCACGATGCTCCCGGTGGCGTCGATGTGCGCGTGAAAGGCAAGAATATCACGGTTACTCCCGCCTTACACGACCTGGTGGTGCGCAAGATGTCTCGTCTCGATAAGTACCTGGACCGGCTGCAGGTGATCGATGTGGAGGTGGGGACGGAGCAGACGCGCGACAGCGCCCAGCATTGCCAGGTAGAGGCCAGGACGCGCATTCGCGGTCGTGTGCTGCGGGCGGTTACGCAAAACAGTGAGATGCAGGCCGCGCTCGATGAGGCGGTGGACAAACTGTACCGGCAACTGAACCGTCAGAAGGAGCGGATGAAGGCCCATCACGGCGCCAAGTTAGCCGAGGCGCCGGTCGCAGCTGAAGACGTTCTGGAAGTAGAGCCGGCTCCCGACGACGATATCCCGCGTCTCCATATGGAGGAAGTGCTCGTTGAGCCCTTGTTTGAAGAGGAGGCCCTCGACGCCTTCATCGAAAACGGCCTCGACTGCCTCGTGTTTCTCAATCCGATCAATGAGCGCTTGAACGTGCTTTATCGGCGTGGCAACGGCGATTATGCCCTAATCGAGCCGCGTACGCGCTAGACGGCGGAGCCGAGCCCGGTTTCGTCCTCAAGATCGTAGGCGCGCTCATACTCTTCGTAGCTCAAGATGACAACCGGCTTGTCCTTGTAGAGCGCGACCTGCGCTGTTCCGCTGGCGGCAGCATGCTCGAGGGCGTCCTTAAGAGCCGTTGTCACTTCGATCTTGATCATGGAATCTCCTTGGCGCGCCGGAGTGTGTCGCGTCTTCGTCCCCCCGGTGGCCGTCGTCTGCCTGTTTCTCACTATCGTCCACCCATTGAAGCCAGTAAATTGCTAAAAGGCGCCCGCTCCGCGAGCGGTCCACCACTTATACCAACATTATACGCCCTCCGCTGGCTCCTGTCACGCCCATTTTTGGCGATCTCGCTGACAGAATCAGTGAGCGAGGAGAATAGTACTTCGGCGATCGCTGATCGGGGCGCCAACAGAGTTGAGGGCAGATGTGAGGGTGCTGTCAGTGGTGGGACGGGCTTGCCCGGATCATGGTGGGACCTGTGCCGCTGCGCTGGTTACCCTTGGCCAGAGCCGCTATCTGCCCGGAGCAGTGGGCGGCGTCCGAACCACTGAAGTGAGGGCGAGGCTAAGCAGGAGGTGAAGAAACTAGCTATGCGCCCGCCGCTCCATCGCGCCGAAGCCGTTGCGCCATCGCGGCGATAACCTTCAGCGCAGTGTCGTCATGCGCGCGAACTGCGTCACGAAACTGCGCGTGGCTCATGATCAGAGCATCCATCGGGGAGGTACTGATTACGGTCGCTGTTGCCTTTCCCCGATCCAGCATGCTGATCTCCCCGAAGAAGTCGCCGGGACCGAGGCGGCCAACCGTCCGGTCATCAACGTGAACTTCCGCTTCGCCACGCAGAAGGATGAAGAACGTGTGGTTGGATTCACCTTCGGTGATCAGCGTGCGACCCGATGACAGGCTGACTTCGTCCGTGTTCATGGCTAACGACCGTAACTCCGCCTTCGAGCAGAGGGAGAAGATCGGAACGCTCTTCAGCCGGTCTAACTTCTGATCAGCCATCTCAGCCCTCTTGTCGGCACGCCCCTGCTCTGATCCGTCGGAATTGGCAGCGAGAATGGGACCATTCGACGGGTTCGGGTAAGATCATTCTACCCTGGTACAGGCAGGGGCGCAATAAATTATGCGCGTTCGCGGCTTGGGTTCCTCGTTCAAGGACGACTACAGTTCCAGAAACTGCCAAAAACACGCTGATACAATGCGAGGATGTCTCCGAGAAGCAGGAAAACAGCGTCATGGCCTTGATCTCTAGCCCATTGCCTCATGAGGCACTGCTGGCCCCATCGCGCGAAGACCAACTGCCGATAGTCCGGAATGCGGTTGAGCTTTCCCTCGTCATTCCGGTAATGGATGAAGAAGAGAACGTCGAGGCGCTACACAACGAGTTGCGCAAAGCTGTCACCGGACTAACGGAGAGCTTCGAAATTATCTTCGTCGACGACGGCAGCCGAGACGGGACACCGGAGCGGCTTGCCAATATTCACGAGCAGGATCCCAGCGTTATCGTTCTTGGCCTCCGGCGCAATTTCGGCAAAACCGCCGCGCTGCTTGCCGGATTTCAGGAGGCGCGTGGGGACATTGTGGTGACGCTGGATGGCGACTTGCAGGATAATCCGGCCGAACTGCCGCGCTTTTTGGAGGCGATTGCCGCGGGCAACGATCTCGTTTCCGGTTGGAAGCGTGTCCGGCACGACCCGGTCAGCAAGACGATTCCCTCGAAGCTCTTTAATCTGACTGTGCGGCGGACCACCGGCATCCCCTTGCACGACTTCAACTGCGGATTCAAGGCGTACCGTCGAGAAGTGCTGGACGAGATGAAGCTCTATGGCGAGCTACATCGCTTCATCCCTATCCTTGCCTTCTGGAAGGGTTACCGGATCGCCGAGCTGGAAGTCGAGCATCGACCGCGGCGTTTCGGTCGCTCCAAGTTCGGCGCTGGCAGGCTGCTGAAGGGACTACTCGATTTTCTCAAGGTGCTGTTCCTCACCCGCTATTTACAACGGCCACTGCAGCTCTTTGGCTTGTTGGGAATGGCGCTTCTGGGTCTCGGCGGGGCCGGGTTCGCCTATCTGTTGCTGTTGAAGCTGATGGGACAGTCAGTGTTCCAGACACACGGGCCGCTTCTGTTCCTCTCGGGCATCCTCATAGTGAGTGGCATTCAGCTTTTCATGCTGGGACTGGTGGGTGAGATGCTGCGCCACTACTCGTACCAGCCACGCGACGAATACAGCGTGAAGCGACGGTTGGGGCCGAACCATGTAGTCGCATCCCTGGTGGATGCGCATGTCCAAGGCGCGAGCGAAGATCGGTAATCTATAAACCTTGCCGGGAAACCCCTCTATACCTGCCAACTCTTGGGCACGAATAGCTCTTCAAACAGGTGGATGGCAAAGATGTCGGTCATGCCGGCTATGTAGTCGGCGGTGCGCCGTTCGGCGCCTTCCAGGCGCGGATCCGCCTGGTACTCGGTGGGCATGGCTTCCGGGTGCTGAACGAAGTAGGCGAAGAGTTCGGTGACCACGTGCCGCGCCCGCTCGGTCTCTCGTTTGACCACCGGATTGGTGTAAACCGCCGCGAAGAGGAAGTCGCGTAGTTCGTCAAGCGCGGCGAGGCAGTCATCGCCCATCCGCACTACGGGTTGCCCTAAGCTCTGGGTCACGATGTCGCAGACCACCGTGTTGATGCGGGAGGACCGCGAGGTCCCGAGCAGTGCGATTGCAGGCGCGGGCAGGTTGGAGTCGGTGATGATGTGGGCGCGGATGGCGTCGTCCACGTCATGGTTGATATAGGCAATGGCGTCGCTCAGCTTCACGGTCTCCGCTTCAAGCGTGGTCGAGGATTCACCGGTCACACCGGCGAGGCTATGGCGCGGTTTGCGGTGAGTGCGGATGCCGTCCAGCACTTCAAGCGAGAGATTGAGCCCTCGGCCGTCCCGTTCGATGTACTCGACCACGCGCAAACTTTGCTCGTCATGGCGGTAGCCGCCGTTGAGCAAACCGTCAAGCGCTTCCTGGCCGGCGTGGCCAAAGGGAGCATGACCTAGGTCGTGGGCCAGTGCGATTGCTTCGGCAAGATCCTCATTCAGACGGAGGGCGCGTGCTACGTCGCGGGCGATCTGGGCAACTTCAAGCACGTGGCTGAGTCGCGTGGAGTAGTGGTCGCCGGCCGGCGCGATAAATACCTGGGTCTTGCCGCGAAGACGGCGAAACGAATTCGTGTGAATGATCCGGTCGCGATCGCGTTGGAAGGAGGTGCGTACCGGTGACGGCGCCTCGGCGACGCGACGGCCACGGCTTTCCGTGCTGCGCACCGCGTATGGAGCAAGCACGGTGTTCTCCACGTCCTCGAGTCGTGGGCGCACGGCGGAGAGATCAGATGTATCGCCGGTATCATCCACGATCCCTACTGATTGCTGCGCAGGGGGCCAAAGATGCAACGCCCCCGTGGTTCTCGTTGCTCTCGGCTCAGAGGTGGTAGGGGCGACCTGCGCTCGCCCGTCGCCGTCATCACAGCCTCCAGATTTGGGGCACGCGCAACGGGACGGGACACATCGATCGGGGGACCGCAGGCGAACGCAGGTCGCCCTTACCTATAGTTGACTCGTGAGAACACGGTTGGGTGGAGGGTAGTCTCATTCGCTCTCCATTCCATTATCAATAAAGAAGGAGATCAAAACTCGACGTTCCGTGGGGTCCGCGGAAACGGGATGACATCGCGGATGTTGGTCATACCGGTGATGAATTGGACGACTCGCTCTAAACCGAGGCCAAACCCCGCATGGGGCACCGTGCCGTAGCGGCGGAGGTCGAGGTACCACCAATACTCCTCGGGGTCGAGTCCCTGATCGCGCAACCGGCGAGTGAGAATATCCTCCCGTTCCTCGCGCTGGCTCCCGCCAATGATTTCGCCGATACGCGGTACCAGCACGTCCATGGCGCGCACTGTCTTCCCGTCGCTGCTCAGTCGCATGTAGAACGCCTTGATACTTGCCGGATAGTCCGACAGGATCACTGGGCTCTTGAAGCGTTGTTCGGTGAGATACCGCTCGTGCTCGGCCTGCAGATCGGCGCCCCACTCCACGGCAAACTCGAACGTCTGGCCGGAGTCGCGCAGGATGTCGATGGCTTCCGTATACGTTATGCGGACAAACTTACTGTCGATGATGTGCTGGAGCGTTTCGATGACCGAGGAGTCGACGCGCTCCTGGAAGAATGCCATATCTTCCGGACAATAGCGCAACACGTCGGAAAATAGAGATTTCAGAAAGTCCTCAGCGATATCCATGAGTTGAGGAAGATCACAGAAGGCCACCTCCGGTTCGACCATCCAAAACTCGGCGAGGTGTCGCGTCGTGTTCGAGTTTTCGGCGCGGAATGTTGGTCCAAAAGTGTAGACCTTGCTCACCGCTGTTGCCATGATCTCCGCTTCCAGCTGCCCACTAACGGTAAGGTGCGTGGGCTTGCCGAAGAGATCGTCGGAGAAATCGACGCGGCCATCGTGCAAGGGTGGGTTGAGCAGATCGAGGGAGGTGAGGGAGAACATCTGCCCGGCGCCTTCGGCGTCGCTACCGGTGATGATCGGAGTCTGCACGTAGAGATAGCCGCGCTCCTGGAAGTAGGCGTGAATTGAGCGGGAGACTTCGTTGCGGACGCGGGCAATAGCGCCGAAGGTGTTGGTGCGGGGCCGTAGGTGCGCCATGGTGCGTAGGTATTCGAATGAGTGGCGCTTTTTTCCCAGCGGATAGTCGGTGGCCTCGCCGACCACGGTGAACGTGTCGGCCCGTAATTCGGTTGCCTGACCCTCGGCGGGAGAGGCGACGATCTCTCCCTCGGCGACGACACTGCTGCCCGTCGCCGTACGGCCCGTGACCTCGACATACTCAGCCAGTGTATCCGGCACGACCACCTGCAGATTTCGCAGGCTGGAGCCGTCGTTCACTTCGACAAAAGTCACCCCGGCCTTCGACGTGCGCCTGGTTCGTACCCAGCCCTCAATTTGCACGCGCTTGCCTATCGACTCCTCGCGCAGCGCGCCAGCCACCCGCATTACACCCACGCCCACCTACCTCTGTTTGACGCCGAAAAGCGCCGCCGGTTACAGGGCATTGTAGCGGCCCAGACTGCCTGACCCATGTGTCTCGGTAGGTGCCGGCCCCAGTGCCGGACCGCCGCCCGCGGGCAGCCCGGGCCGCCACAATAGTTCAGCGAATCACCGCGTCAGCCGTTGGCGATAAAGTACGTGCTCACTACAGCGTCGAGCAGACCGCGCGACATGCTCGGCGGTACTTCGATGTACCGAGCGAGCGCCACCAATTGATCCAGCAAGTCGCGAGGATGCACACCCCGAAAGGGCCGGCCGGCCGTCTCGTAGTGTTCGGTCACTAAGTACTCGAAGCCGTCGTCCTCAAATGGCACGCCATATGACTTCGCGGCGCCCTCGAAGATCTGGCGAAACATCTGTCGATCGGGGTCGCGAGCCTGCACCTTGTACTTGATACGGCGCAGGAATGCCTCGTCCATGAGCGAGGACGGGTCGAGGTTGGTGGACAGGACGAGGAGTTCGTCAAATGGCACTTCGATCTTTCGGCCCGATTGGAGCTTGAGAAAGTCGACGCGCAGCTCGAGAGGGACGATCCAGCGATTGAGCAGATCGACGGGGCCAACTTGCTGGCGCCCGAAGTCGTCGATGAGGAACATGCCGGTGTTGGCTTTGAGCTGAAAGGGCGCCTCGTAGGTCCGCCGCAGTGAACTAAAGGAAAGATCGAGATTTTCCAGACGCAACTCGCCGCCGACGACCACGGTAGGCCGGCGGATGCGGACCCAGCGAGGGTCGGCCAGATCGCCACTCTCCTTGGCACGTAGGTGGCAGACGGGATCGAAAAATTCGATGATATTGCCTTCGCAGTCGATGGCGAACGGGACGTAGACCTCCGAGCCCATGGCGCGAGTGATGCGCGTGGCAAGCGCGGTTTTGCCATTTCCAGCGGCACCATAGAAGAAGATGGACTGGCCGGCATTGACCGCCGGCCCAATCTCATTGATTACTTCTGAATGAATTACCAGATCGGCAAACGCCGCTTCCACCGCCTGCTTGGTAATCACCACGTCACGGACTGACTGTAACCCCACCGATTGGACGTAGTTCGACAACGGCACTGGCGCCGGTCCGTCGTACAGGTTGCGCTCCATGGCTTGTCGGGCGCGGTCGAGGCCGTCTTCGGTGAGGGTGTAGATGTAGTTACGCTCCCCGTAGCCCTGCGATCCGAGGACGTGCGTTATGTGAAGACGACGCAGCTCGTTGAGGTTGCCCAGGATGAGCAGGAAGGGAAGGCACAGGTGGTCAGCGATTGAACCCGCCGTTTGCGGTCCGCCGTTAAAGAGGCGTTTGAGGAGCAGGTCATCGATAAGGGAGGAGGTGAGACCCGTATCCTCCAGCGTCTGCGCCATGCGTGGCACGAATCCGCGGTCGCTTTCGGAGACTATCGAAGCGGGGGCGAGTTGCTCGATCAAAGTGGACGATGCCTCCTGCGCAGGGGACGCCGCCGCCGACGCCCGCTGGAATGGAGACACTGTAGCCCGTTGCGGTGAAAAGAAAAACGTCCGGAAGACTGTGTTCCGGACGGTTCATTGGTACTGTGGCTGCGGGACAGGGATTCGAACCCCAACTTCTTGTTCCAGAGACAAGCGTCCTACCGTTAGACGATCCCGCATCGCTGGGCTCGTTCAAGCGTAGACATTCCTCCGCGCTACGGGCAAACGAGCACTGCCATCGGTCGAGACGAGTTAATTGCGCGTGGTAGAGTTGAGCGATTCGTTTCGGAGGTAGTATCTTTGCGCCGTATAAGTTTCGCTATTCTTTTAGTTGCCGGATTGCTGGCTGCCCTTCCTTCCAAGACACTGGCGAAAAGCGCTCCACTCAAGGGGCGCTACGTATCTTCCAATCAGATGTTCACCGGGATTACCGGCGGATGTACCTGCCAGACGCAGTGGTACACGATGGGCGTGAACCGCGGCACGTTTCGGATTAATGCGGTGCTTCAGGGTTACGGCTCCGATTACACGCCAGAGTACGGTCTGCGTCTCATTCTGCTGGACGGCAAGAAGCCCATTGGCTTCCAGCAGACCGCGTGCTACCGATCGAAGCGCAATTGCAACAGCCACATCCACCTCAGCGTGACCGTTCCCCGTCGAAGTATCTATTACCTCAAAGTGGAAGGGCCCGGTGGGCAGAACGTGCGCTACACGATCAACTTCCAGGCGAATTTTCGGCACCTGACCTGCCGGGCGAGTTGCTACTAGCGGCGATCCGTGCGTGTAGCCGGTGGGCCGAGCCGAATACGTCCGCCGTGGCGGGTTCTTCGAGCGGGAACATGCTTGAAGAGGGACCGCACACTGACATAAAGCCACTGATCTACTGAAATGGGCAGGTTATGCTCATGCGCCCTCCGGGTCTTCGATTCCCGATGCCGTTACTCACTTTGGGACAGCGTCCAACCTGCGTCGCTCTTTAGTCCTGGCACGCGCCTTGCCCATTCACTTCTCCGAACTTCAGAAGTGAAAGGAGCACAGCAATGGCGCACCTTAGTGAGAAAGATCGAGACAAGTTGCCGGAGAGCGAATTTGCCTTCCTGCGCGAGCGGAAAGAGCCGATTCCCGACGCGGAGCATGTGCGCGAAGCGATAGCGCGCTTCGATCAGGTGAAGGGTGTGAGCAATCACGAGCGTGATGAGGCCTGGAAGCGCATCAAGAAAGCCGCGGACAAATTCGATGTGGAGTTGCAGGAGCAGCACTGGCAGGAGCTGTTCAAGCGGAACGGGCGCGAGGTCCCGAGTAGCTAGAGCCGCGTGTCTAGTCTGACGAATTTGACTGGCGAGTGATTTTTCGTCTTTTTCTTGCCCGTACCCCGGTCCATTTTTTGTACCCCCCCGGTACAGAAATTGGACCCACAATATAAAGACGAAGAAAGAAAGAGAGAGAAAAACAGAAATCAAAAAACAGGGTATGGACCCTTCGAAATTTCGAAGGGCACACACCTTGTTATTGAATTGTCAAGTACTGATCACACAGCGCCATGTCCCGGTGGCCGGGACGGGGTTAGCCCGGCGGCTCAGGCCGCGGCTGCTTGCTGTTCCGGAAACTCGATGATGACCCGGTCCGCCCGATATCCGAGTAGTTCGTATACCCGAGCGATTTCCCGCGCTTCGTCCAGGCTCTCTACTGGGTGGTAAGCGAGATCACGACCGCGATCCCTGACATGCACTGTATACATTGTTTATTCCATCCTTGGCCCGGCATCAGTGCAAGTGACGTGCCAGGGAAAGCACTACTTCAAGCAGCAGTTCATCCTCTTCCGGCGGGACTGTCCGGAGATCGAGGAGCGTCTGGTCTCCCTGGTTTCGCGCGATGACCGGCGGTGTGGCGGCACGTAAGGCTGCCGTACTGACCCGTTTTGGTAGCGCCACTAGCGTGGTCGGTAGAGTTTCGCCTGGAAGTGAGCCACCACCGATCGTGGACTCTCCGGGTCGGATTTCGACGGCAATTCCACTTCGAGTGGCTGCCTCCCGCCAGTGGAGGGCGCGCTCGTGCACCGACGATGCGGGCTGGGCAATCATATGCCAGACGGGTATCGTATCGACGGCGGAGCCCGCTAGGTAGGCGCGCAAGGTGGTGGCAAGCGCCGCCAGTATCACTTTGTCCGGCCGAAGCGCGCGCATCAACGGATGGGCGCTGATGGGGGCAAGCAGGTCGCGCCGTCCGGTGATGATGCCGCACTGCGGACCGCCAAGCAACTTATCTCCGGAGAATGCCACAACGCCGGCGCCGGCCTCCAGTGCCTCGATGGGCGTCGGTTCGTGAGCGAGCCCATACGCGGCAGTATCGAGCAACGCGCCGCTGCCGTTGTCGACGATCAAGGCAATGCCGCTGCGGTGGGCGAGCTCCGCTAATTCCGGGATGGCTACGTCTTCGGTGAATCCCACTATGCGGAAATTACTACGGTGGACGTGGAGCAGCGCGGCGGTGTCCGAGCCGATTGCCCGCTCGTAGTCTGTCAGCCGGGTGCGGTTCGTAGTGCCGACATCGACCAGGCGAGCGCCGCTTTGTTCGAGGATTGCGGGCACGCGGAAGCCGCCGCCGATCTCCACGCTATGCCCGCGCGAGACGATGACCTCGCGGCCACGCGTCAACGCGGTGAGGACGAGGAGCATGGCGGCGGCGTTGTTTCCGGTCACCAATGCGTCCTCGGCGCCTGTCAGCGCACAAATGAGTGACGCCACGTTGTCCTGCCGAGAACCGCGAACGCCGGCTCCTAGCTGGAATTCGAGGTTGCTGTAGGCGGCAGCCGATTGCATCGCCGAGATTGCCGCCTCGCTGAGCGGCGCCCGTCCAAGATTGGTGTGCAGAATCACGCCCGTAGCATTGATGACCTGAACCAAGCCGCTGTCCCACTGGACGGCTTCGGTGAGCATTTCCGCTTGAAGCTGTTCCACCGACGGCGCATTCGCGCCCTTTTTGATATCCTCGCGATGAGTCGCCAGCAGGGAGCGAACCAGCCGCGTAACTACGGCGCGCTCATACCGTTCGACAAGTGATCGACCGGCGGCCGAGCGCAGGAGCAAGTCGGCGGAGGGCAACGCCCGAAACTCGGCGCCTGCGTCGGGATCGCCCAAGGCGGGTCAGTGCAGAACGAAAAAGGCGATGACCAGCAACACGACCATGGCGGGCGCCAGAATGGACAACGACGTGATGTCGCGGCGGAGATAGTGATAGTTCACCGCCGTCACGGTGGTCCGACCGGCGGCTCGTCGCGGGGCGACAGGACGTGCTGATCTCGCCGGCGAGGCGCTTGCCGGCGCGTTGCTGGTGGTGGCCGGTACAGCGCTGGTCACACCCGAAGGCGCTGGTTCGGCTACCGCGACATCACTGGGCGGTGTGATACCGGACGTACGGGACGGCGCGGGTGATGCGGTTGCGGGCCGGCGCGGACGATTCTTCGCTTTGCCCGGCGGTCGGCCGTGTGCTTTCTTGGGCACGGGTTTCTACTCTCTTCCAGGACACTCACTATGTAGAGCGCCTGTAGTATATGTCAAGGCTCGCGGGTCACCGTATTATACACGCCTTCCACGCCCCATGAAGCGGTTATACTGGTCTCCGAACCCTTGCTACGAATTGGGTCGGGTGAACTCCATGCAGACGTTTTTTAATCATCACGCCTTTCTATTTTGGTTGGCCCTAGCCGCGCTGGTTGTTCTCGTTACAATCTGGACGTTCGCCACCCAGCGCTCTCTTCGGCGACTGCAGGCACGGGTGGACGGTGTGTTTGCCGAGGCTGGCGCTGACAACACGGCGCGCATGCTGGTGGAGTATCTAAACACAGTCCGCTCCACGGCCAAAATGGTTGAACGGATCAAGGCGGAGCACGACCAGATGGCCGCGCTGATGCCGTCGGTGGTACGCCACGTTGGTCTCGTGCGTTTCAGCCCGTTTCACGATACGGGCGGGGACCAGAGTTTCGCGCTTGCCGTACTCGATGGCGGGTCTAGCGGCGTCATCGTCACGGGACTGCACTCCCGCCACGATAGTCGCCTGTACGTCAAGCCAATAGAAGCGGGTTCATCGGCATATTCTCTGACGCCAGAGGAACGCGAGGCAATACAGCGTGCGCTGAACGGAAGCACCGTGGAGGCGGTCTCCTGACCGTCGTTACGTTGCCTCGGCAACGACTAGGAGATTCGGGCTGTCACTGCTGTACGGGTCAAGATCGTACGAGCCGTACGTCTGTCGCCTGGTGAACCCGGTGAGTTGGAGGAGCAATTCCAACTCGTGGCGAAAGAGGTAGCGCAGACGTAATTGCGTGATGTGGCGTTGCACTTGGCCACCATGAGGGCTCACATCGTACCACAGCGTCATGTCAAGTGTCTGTTCGGCGAGGTCATCCCAGACCGCGGAGTGTCCCAGTACCGTCTCCGTTGGTGTCCGAGAGACGAAGCGCTGGCGCACGAGCCCGTCGGCGTGGCGATCAGCCATGGTAAGCGGGTTGCTTGAATCGACGACCAGGAGGGCGCCGGATTCACAGTGAGAGCGGGCGCGTTCGAGGGCGCGACGCTGTGCGTCCGGCTGGGTCACGTGCCAGAGGGCATTGAGCGAGAAGAGCACGACGGCGAAACGTTGCTCGAGCGCGAGTTCCTCGACTCGCTGCTGGATCAAGCGCCGAGCGGACGATGAATCGACGCGGCGGCGCGCTCGGTCCAGCATTTCCGTCGATGGATCGATACCCCAGACCTCGAACCCCTCTTCGATGAGAGCCGCGGCGACACGGCCGCTTCCCACGCCGATCTCCAGCACGGGGCCTTCTTGAATGAGTGAGCGGTAGAACTCAATGTCGTCCTCAAAGCCAGCGTGCTCCCGGTCGTAGGATTCGGCAATCGCGTCGTACGGTTCCATGCATACCCTCGGTTCGCAGTGTAGTGTAGGGATAGAGGCGCATGAAGGGAAGCTGCGTATGGGCGACAGCAGAGGACCAGTCCTGGTGGTAGACGATGAGCCGGACATCGTCGAATTCTTGCTGGCGGTCCTGACTGAGGAGGGCTACGGCACGGCTTCCGCGATCGATGGAGTAGAAGCCCTGAAGAGGGTTGACGAGATCAAGCCGGCGTTGATTATTCTCGACCTTATGATGCCCCGAATGACAGGTTTCGAAGTGCTCGATGCCCTGGAGCAGCGGCGGCTTGACCCGCATCCCTCGATCATAGTGCTCAGTGCCAAGTCAACTCACCAGGACATTCTGGACGCACTGGAGCGGGGAGCGGACGACTTCATGTCGAAGCCGTTTGATCTCGAGGATCTACTTCTACGCGTGCGGGTTTGGCTGGATCGAGCACGAGTTGCTTCGGATCACGGTAGCGAGTTGCGAATCTTCATGCTCGGCCCATTTCGCGTGTTCCTCGGCGACACCCTCCTGCTCGACGATGAGAAGGGCAACTCCCACCTGCGGCTCATGCTCAAGTATCTGGTCACTGAGTGCCGGCAGCCGGCGCCGCGGTCGCAGCTTCTCTATCTACTCTGGCCCGACCTTGATGAAAACAGTGCCAATCTTCAGCTCAACGACGTTCTTGCGGAATTTGCTAGGGCCACCGGACCGCGGCGATACATTTGTGAAGACGGCGCCGGCATAACGCTGAATGAAACGGCGGATATCTGGGTGGACGCGCGGGAATTTGAATCCCAGGTGCGCACCGCTCAGGATGCCCAAGAAGCAGGCGACGCGGATATCAGCCTCGGCCTTTTCCTTTCGGGACTAGCGCTGTACAAAGCCGATTATCTTCACGACAATCTGTACGAGGACTGGCCGAGCGAGCGCCGAGAGCGGCTGCGCGAGTTGTGGATCTCATCGATGTTCCGTGTGGCGGCAATCTGCGCCGAGCGTTGCGAATACGCTGACAGCGTGCGCCTGATGAAGAAAATCCTAGAGATTGACCCCTATCGCGAAAACGCGTACCAGGCGCTGATGTTGTACCTGTCGAGGGCGGGACGGCGTAGCGAGGCGATCCAACTCTTCCGCTACGCCGAGCGGCTATTTGCCCAGCACCTGGCGGCGCAGCCCGCGCCATCAACCCGCATGCTCTATGAAAAGATTCTCCGTGGTGAAGCCGGCTGACCTGTTGTCGGTTGAGCGGGCGCGGACGCTCATCCTGGAACGCTTCTCGCGCCTGCCCACCGAGTTGGTGGACTTAGCGTCCGCCCATGGTCGTGTCCTGGGGACGCCCATCGAATCGAAAATTCTGGTTCCTCCCTTTGCTAACTCGTCGATGGATGGCTTCGCCCTACGCAGCGAGGAAACGGTGGGCGCGGATGCCGGCAATCCGATACGGCTGCACGTGACAAGCCACATCCAGGCCGGCAAATCTCCCACGGTCCCCGTGACAGAGGGAACCAGCGCCCGGATCATGACCGGCGCTCCCCTGCCGGCCGGCGCGGACGCCGTGATCCCGTTCGAGGACGTTGAGGAGTCTGATGGCTGGATCTCTCTGCGGACGAGGATTGGTCAGGGCGCCTGCGTGCGGGCAGCCGGCCAGGATGTCCGCCCCGGCGCTCCCCTCCTCGAAGCAGGCGCGGAACTGGCCGCGCCGCAGATTGCGCTGTTAGCAGCCACCGGACACGGCGAGGTCTTGGTGACCCGCCGGCCACGCGTGGCGGTGATCGCCACCGGGGACGAGTTGATCGCGCCGGGCCAGACCCTGTCGCCTGGACAAATTTACAACAGCAATAGCCCCATGTTGGTAGCCGCCGTACGGGAAGCCGGCGGCGAAGCGGTAGCTGTCGATGTTGTGGGCGATACGGTGGATGTTCTGCGGCGAGCGATGGAAGACGCGGCGGGCTGCGATCTCATGCTTACCTCTGGCGGCGCGTCCGTCGGTGACTGGGATTATGTCAAAGACGTCCTCGGTGAGAGCGGCGCCGTGAATTTCTGGCGAGTGCGCCTGCGTCCCGGCAAGCCACTCATTTTCGGCACGTTCGGGGATGTGCCGGTTCTTGGCTTGCCGGGAAACCCAACCAGTGCCATGGTCACCTTTGAGCAGTTTGCGCGACCCGCCATCCGGCGCCTTCTGGGCGCGACACTCATGCGACCGTTGTTGTCCGTGACCGTACGAGAACGTATTGAGAATGGTGGCGGACGACGCACCTATGCCCGTGTGCTGCTCCATGCAACCGAGGATGGCTGGGAAGCGTCCCTAGCCGGCGGCCAGGATTCGGCAATGTTGCTTCCCCTGGCCCTCGCCGATGGATTGCTGGAGATTCCGGAGGATTGCGCCGAGTTGTTGCCCGGCGACCGAGCCTTGGTGCAGGTGTGGCGCTTACCGGCAGGTGGCTAGTTATCCTGGAGTGAGGATCCAGATGAACGACTGCCGAACGGGAACGGCACAATGTAGGGACGCTTGGCTCCCCTCCATCAACGCCGATCAGAGGCGGATGTCACGGGAAGCGGCGGTGAGGGCGGGCGGAGACGGGAGCAATGTGCCCGCCGCCACCCGCGCTGTCGCAACGGGCATGTGATGTGGTACCGGATGTAGTCACGCCGCTGCTCCCTCACTCACAATGCGAATCGCCTCATCTCCGAGAAGCCGGCGTAATTGCTCTTTAGCGGCGGAATCGAGACCGGTGGTCCGGTTGGGCAGCGGCACGCCGCGCACCTGGCCATCGTGGCGTACGTAAAGCTCCACGTAATCGCTTCCTGGGTTCCGCTGCAGCAGATCATATACCTCCATGAGCCGGCGAAGGTCCTCCTGTCGATCAGCGCTCCGGGTGAACTGGATCGTGACGTGGCGCGGAGTCTCATGGCCGTTGGGAGAATTCGACGGCGGCGGCGAGGACGCGGCGCCGGGGAGGCTGGCGACCGCGCGCTCAGTTCGTTTCGGAACGGGAGCAGCGCGCTCATGGGCTTCTTCGACGGTATAAACGGCATCCACCATGAGCCGGCGGTGGCCGTCGCTGCTTTCCATCTTTCCATCGACGACAAGGATGACATTGTCCTGGAGCTTTATCCGTACCTTGTCGTAGACTCTACTGAAGGCGATCATGTCGATTGACACTTGCAGATCGGTAAGGCTGAAGGTGGCCATCGGCTGGCCCGCCCTTGTGCTGAACGGGTGAAGTCCCCGCACCAAACCACCAATACTGATTGGGCCGCTGGCCGTCTCCATGTTCACTGCGGAGACGGGCAAAGCGCCCACCTCCCGAAACGCCGACTCCGCATCAATTACCGGGTGGCGCGTGAGAGACATGCCGAGCATTTCCTGCTCCCAGGCCACCCTATCTTCCACGGTGGCCGCATCGGCCAGCGCGAGAGGCAGAACGGCCGCCGGTTGCTCCGCCTCGCCAAACAGGGATACCTGCCCGGCTGCCAACGCCCTTCGGACCTGCGCGCCGAACTGAACAATGCGGTCGAGACTGGCCAGAATGCGGGCACGCTCGACTCCTAGCGAATCCAGGGCGCCGCAACGGGCCATGCTTTCAATTACTCGCTTGTTCACCGCGCTCCAGTCAACCCGCGTGGAGAAGTCCTCGAGCGAAGCAAATGCGCCGCCGTCGTGGCGCTCGCGCAGGATGGCCTCGATAGCGCCGGCGCCAACGTGCTTGATAGCGCTCAGGCCAAAGCGAATGCCGCCTTCCTCCAGACCGAAGTCAAGGTCACTGTGGTTGATGTCGGGAGGAAGGATGGCGATTTTCAGGCGACGGCATTCGGCTAGCGCTTCCGCCACCTTCTCGCTATTTTCTCGCTCAGCGGACATGAATCCGGCGAGATACTCGCGAGGATGATTTGCTTTGAGCCAGGCGGTTCGGCAGGTGATCATGGCGTAGGCCGCCGCGTGCGCCTTGGGAAACGCATAGAACGCGAAACGCTCGAAGATGTCGAATAAGTTGGTAGCCACTTCGCGACTGGTCCCGCGCTCTTCCGCCCCGGAAATAAACTGCTCGCGATGCTTCGCCAATTCCTCCGGCTTCTTCTTGGCCATGGCACGACGCAGAAGGTCGCCCTCACCCATGGTGTAGCCGGCGACGAGCACGGCCAGACGCATCACCTGTTCCTGGTAAACCACGACACCGAACGTTTCACCCAGCACTTCTTCCATCGCCGGATGGGCATACGCAACCTCGGCTTCTCCGTTCTTGCACGCGGCAAACTTCGGGATGGAATCCATGGGACCCGGTCGGTAGAGGGCATTGAGGGCGACTACGTGCTTGAACTCGGTTGGCCGGACTGACTTGATGGCCTTGCGCATGCCCTCACCGTCGAACTGGAAGATGCCGAAGGTCTCGCCGGTGGCGAGAAGCTGGTAGATGCTCGAATCCTCCAGCGGGATGTCTTCGGGCTCGAGTTTCCCGCCAGTGCTCTGCTCGACGAATGTGCAGGCCCGCTGGAGGATGGTAAGGGTCCGCAGGCCGAGAAAATCCATCTTGAGCAGGCCGATCTTCTCGATGGATGACATGGCGAACTGTGTGGTAACCGAGTCGTTCTTGGGCACTTTATGGCGCGGCACGTGCTCGATGAGGGGATCGTGGGCAATTACCACCCCGGCGGTATGCGTTGATGCGTGGCGAGCAACGCCTTCCAGATCCTCGACCATATCCAGCACTTCGTGGATGGTCGTGTCGGACTCATAGAGCTGCGCGAGTTCCGGAACCTCCGCCTTGGCCCTCGCCAGTTTGTTACACATAGGCGGAATGAGCTTGGCCACCCGGTCCACATCGCTCAACGGTACGTTCATTGCCCGTCCCACGTCGCGAACGCCGGCGCGCGGCCCGATAGTTCCGAAGGTAATGATCTGGGCAACACGCTCCCGCCCGTACTTGTCGGAGACGTAGCGCAGAACTTCGTCGCGCCGGTCATCGGCAAAGTCGAGGTCCACGTCGGGCATCGTTACGCGCTCAGGGTTAAGAAAACGCTCAAAGGACAGCTCTTGAGCCAACGGATCGACGCTGGTGATGAAGAGGCAATAGGCCGCGATGCTGCCGGCCGAGCTGCCTCGGCCCGGGCCGACACCGATCCCGCGGCCGCGAGCGAAGGCAATGACATCGTGTACCAGCAGGAGATAGTCGACGAATCCGGTATGTTCCACGATGGAGAGCTCGTAGTCCAATCGCTCCGTGGCGCGGGAGTCTCCGCCGGGGTACCGGCGAGCAAGACCTTCATGGCAGAGGCGACGGAGATGCTGGACCGCCGTTTGCCCCTCGGGAATATCCACCTGGGGAAATTGCAGCTGACCGAAGGAGAGATTCAAGTTACAGCGCTCGGCCACTTCGAGGGTGTTCGACAGAGCGCCGGGCACGTGACCGAAAAGCTCGTCCATCTGCTCCGGAGATTTTAGATAAAATTCTTCGGTATCCAGCCGCATGCGCTTGGGATCGCTCATCGATGTCTGGGTCTGGATGCACAGCAGGATTTCATGAGCACGAGCCTGCCGGGCATACACATAATGAACGTCGTTCGTGGCGACCATGGGAAGATCGAACTGCTTGCCCAGTTCAATCACACCACGGTTGATCTTGTGTTGGAAATCCAGGTTGTGAAACTGCAACTCGAGATAATAGCGACCGGCGAAGACCTGGCGATACCAGTCGGCCAATTCGGCGGCGCCCACCATGTCATCCTTCTGAATCCGGCCGGCTAGTTCTCCACTGGCACAGCCGGAGAGGCAAACCAATCCCTCGGCGTGCTTCTCTAAAAGCGCATGGTCCACCCGTGGCTTGCGATAGAAGCCGCGAAGATGGGCTTGCGTGGTGAGCTGCATAAGGTTGCGATAGCCAGTCTCATTCTCGGCAAGAAGCACGAGATGATAATTCTCGGCGCCGGCAGATGCACGCTCTTCTAGGGGACGATCGGCCACATAAACCTCGCAGCCGACTATCGGTTTCACCCCACGGCTGCGGGCCTGTTCGACGAATTCAATTGCCCCGAACATCACTCCATGATCGGTGAGGGCCAGGGCCGGCATGTCGTGAGCAACTGCCGACTCAATAAGGTCGTCGATGCGCGAGAGGCCGTCAAGCAGCGAATAGCAACTGTGGTTGTGTAGGTGTACGAACGAGGAAGACACTCAGGACCCTTTCACAGCAAGAATGGTTCTATGATGCATCTTGTTCGCAGTACAAGTCACGCCAAGCCACTTGGGCTCATTGGATAGACAGCCTGTCTATCGGCACGTTCTGCGCCAAGCCATTCCAAGAAAGCGAGCAACATTGTTTCCACACCCCCAAGAGCGGTGCGCCGGCTAGCCGGTAAATGGCCTTCCGTACCCGGCGGGCGTTTCTGGCCCGGGTAGTCGCATCCCTAGTGGATGCGCGTGACCATGGGGCGGATGAAAACACGCGCGCCTATTCCACGCGCACCCATTAAGGGTGCGATTACAACGTCGTTGTCGCCTTCCCAGTCGAAGCGCGTTCGCCTTGGTAGTCGCATCCCGCGTGGATGCGCGTCTCGTAGTCGCGTTTACCGGAAGATGACAATCAGGTGGTAATCCTGGGAAAAGGACCTATGGGCGTCCTGTTGGGGAAAGGTTACTGACGGGTGTCGAGGCTGGCAAGCATCTGGGCGAACAATTCGCAGACGCGCGTGTATTGTTGAGGCGACCAGGATGGATCGGCAACAGGCAGCCTTGATAGTAGCTCCGCCTTGACGGCTAGCAGGTTACCTACCTGTAATCCTGTGATCGATGAGCCCGGCGGCAAACGCGCGGAGCCGGCTGGTTCCGCGGATGGAAAGCCGTCGTCGTCCGTCTCATCCCCAACGGGTGGCTCGTCCTCGATCCCAGCCAGCCGGCACACCAATTGGAAAAAGCGCGCCGCGTTCTTGGCTTGCGAGGCTGAGCTGTTGGTCCTAAACCAATTCACCAATTGCTCATGTGAGCCCTGGTCGATGCCGGCATCAAACACCGCGGCGTACGACGTCTTGACCAGGTGGCGGAGGGTTGACTGAAAGTGATCGGTCGTCTGAAGTTGGTGATACGCGTGCGTGGGACGGCCACGGTCGTCGATAATGTTCAAGAATTTGAGAGCGCTGAGCAAGGCATATTCGTTGTTGCTCGCCACTCCCAGCCGCCGCAAGTACCGCTGGTCCACCAGTTCAGGTACGGCAAGATCCCGAATCCGCTCAAAGAAACGTTCAAGTGCCGAGATCGGCGCATACGGCGCCCGCCGGTCACCAAAGTCGTGCAGGTTACGCATTGTGTTCCCTGTAACTCCAATCCTCTTGTACTACTTGAGTTACAGTAGCATGTCCAAGAGAGGGAGGCAATACATTGCCCGATCTGCGTACCTTCGGCCGTCACGGCCGATGAACGACCGACCGCCCCACCTGACGATACTGACGTAGGGACGTTGCTCCCGTCTGCGTCCGCCTTCGATGTTCCCCACCGAGATATCCATTTCTGTCTGGTGGTCCCCCTCCGAGAGGGCCCGCACATTGAACCACAACCCTCTAGTACAGTTTGGCATAGATACCCCGGCACTTTAGGCGGCCAGCGCCTTGCCCTGGTAGGTCCACTTGAAGGGCTTGGCCATGGTCCGATTGTAGTAGGAGATGAACTCCCGCACCTTGCTGACCAGGTCATCGACCGAGGTAAAGGAGCCGCGTCGAAGGAGTTTCCGGACCAGGATTGAGAGCCAAATCTCTATCTGGTTCATCCAGGATGCGTGTTTGGGGGTGTAATGGAAGACGATGCGATGGCTGGGATCGCTCAGGAAGGCCGCTCGCGTCTTCTGGCTTGCCAGGATCCCGCTCTTGCTCTTGACGCCGAGCTCGATCTCCAGGCTGGAATCGGCAGCCACGAACCGGACCAATGACTCCGAGCGGTGGATGTTGAGATTATCCACGACGACGTGCCAGCGGGTAGCAGCGGGATCAGTAGCAATAGTCCGCTGGATGTGTGCCACGAAGTCCGCTTCGGTCCGCGTCGGTCCATCGGAGGGCGCGATGATCTGGCCGGTCACGATGTCCCGATTGAGGATGAAGGTGCGGGTGCCGTGACGGATGTACTCGAACTCCCGCCGCTCGACCTTCCCGGGAGCCAGAGGCAGATTCGGCTCGGTGCGCTCCAGGGCCTGCACTCCGGTCATCTCGTCCGTGCTTACCACTCGTTCCCCGTGCTCGGCCAACTCGGGTGCCGTTCGGTACAGCGTGCAGATGTCGGCCACCTTCTCGTCGAAGTCCGCCTCGTGAGCCGGCGTCAGCCAGTAGCGGATGAGATGGGGTTTGAGGTCCCCCTTTTGAGCAGTCGGGCGGCATGACGAGGGGAGATGCGCTCAATGATGCCGCGCTTGATGATCTCATCCGCGATCTCCCGACTACTCCACTGGCTGATGGGCCGTCCGGACTGCTCGGGCGCCTCACACGCCAAGGCCACGACCTGACACACCTGCTCTGCGGTAATGCGGGGCGGCACCCCAGGTCTGGGCGCATCAGTCAGGCGCTCCTCCAGCGAGAGGTCGTCCATGCCCACCGCCTGGAACCCGAGCCAGCGGGTCCGCCACTGGCGCACCGTCTCCACATGCACACCAAGCTGGCGGGCGATCTGGGAGTTGTTCCGTCCATCTGCCGCTGCCAGGACCACTCGCGCCCGCATGGCGATCTGCTGCGGCGTCGTGTGGCGGCGGATGAGCGCTTCCAATCCTTGGCGTTCGACCGTACTCAGCGTCACCGTGGGAGGCTGTGGACCACGCATCTTGATCTCCTCATTGTTCTGCCAGCTTGTCGGCACGACGGTTCACTCCGCTATTATGCCGGCGGACCATTTAAGCCACGTTGTACTAGGTCAAAAGTCACGGTGCTATGTATCGTGCGGGCCAGATCGCGAATGCCAGAAACAGTCCCAGAGTCCGTGAATCGGCGCAATTCGCGCCCCATCGGTAAGGGCGTATGGTCTTTCACCCTGAAGATCGGCAAGCGAGGCGGCTCGTTCACCGTAGTCCCGGCTTTAGCCGGTGCGCGGTCTCTCCACCAAACTTCTCCCGGTCACGCGAACATGTCCGAAGGGAAGAGGTCGTGGCGAGTGTGCATGGCAGGAGGAACTGGTTCGATGGTCATCGTCGGGCGGGCTGAAGCCCGGTACTACGGCTGATACCGATCTTCATTGTGAAAAACCATCAACCCTGGCCCCCGCCTCAACTGCAACTTGATTTGCCCACTGTGGGACTGTCTTGTGTCCGCATCCCGTTACTGTCGCCCAGTGAGCTCCAGACCCACTCGCAGTCCCTCGCGCATCGAGTGCAGTGCGTCGAACACCGCAAAGCCTTGGCCGGCGGCCAGTTCCAGTGTCTCCACGATCAGTCGCTGATTGATCTCTACACACTGGGCCAAGTCGGTCAGCGTAAACATGGCGTCGATGCGAGCCGAGAGGTCACCCGGCTTGATGGGGAGATCAAGCGAGCGTTCGTTGGTCCATTTGAGATCGTGGTCCCACTGATGATTCACGGCAAACAGAACCCGCAGCAGGTTTTGCATGTCCCAGACGAACCTAAGGGCCAAGCCCATCCTCTCTCCGCGCGCCGCCAGTCCCCAGCGAACGCCGGGAACGTGTGGATCGGACCATACAGTAGTCTGGTTGGCCACCACGCGTTCCGCCAGGCCGGCTGGGTAGGTCGCAAGCCTTGCTTGCCAGCCGGCCAGACGACCGTCAGTGCGCAGCGGGATCGCCTGCTGGACGGTCCAGCCCATTTGCAGCCGTTCATGGTCGCCAAATGCGCCACCGGCCAGATCGCGGACGAAGGTATCGAATTGGTCGATGGGCGCCCAGCCCACCTCGATCCAAACGCCCTCGAAGCGGCAGGTCGTCCAGCGGAAATGGCAGGTATCGGCATCCCAGTTGTCCGGCGTGAGATCAGTGGCGCCCGCCGCATCCAGCCAGGCGCGCCACTGCTCGGGTTCCGGCGCATCGTCGACCCAGAGGTTCAACTCCACATCCGAATAGTGATCGGCCATGCCACGGGCGACCGATCCGGTCACGGCTGTCTCCCGGCTCAGAGCAGGTGGGCAGCGCTCAATTAGATGCCGGGCGAGATCGAGGCGAACGCGACTGGCCTCGGTGGCCGGCAGACTCTTAGGAATAATTACGCGTCTTCCCACGGTGCAGGCCGGCAAGGGTACAGATA
>JBPCKK010000001.1:0-9286 GCA_051004335.1 Chloroflexota bacterium | reverse complement strand
CCGCATAGTCGATGAACGCCTGCCGCAGGCCACCGAGCACCTCCGCGCGCGTCTCGAGCACGGCCTTGGCCTGGGAGTCGTCGACCTGCCCGATCGTGGTACGAATCTCATCTCTGAGCCCGGCGATTTTCTGCGCGATCACATCGGTAGGAATGGACGGTCCTGTCGTTTTGCGTATGTCTATGATGTTCTCCTTTTCGTTACCGTCCGAGGTTGACCCCATTAGTAAATTACAGTTCACTAATGGGGTCAACCCCTCTGCACGATGTCGCGGTCCACGACCGCCAGACTGAGCTTCTGCCGACTCAGATAGCCAGCCGTGAGGCAGTCACAGTGCTCGCCTTTCTGGAGCAACAGAAACACGCACGAACGCGAGGACCTTGGCCGCCGTCCTTTGCCGGCATCGGACGAAGCGGCCAGTCCGACCCTGGCACTCGCTCCGAAGAGATCCTGCACCCCTCCACAACAGGTGGCACTGCCGCCCCAGCATGAGCCCAGGCTGATTCGGGGACTCGTGGTTTCTCCACGCTGGTGTCACCCAGGTCCAGCGGCTTGCCGGCCGCTTGCCATGCCGTTGTCCCGCCGGTCACGTTGGTTACCGAAGTAATACCCACCTGCCGGAGAAACTGGGCGGCGCGCAGCGCGCGATAGCCACCCTGGCAAATCACATACAGTGGGTGATCGCGTGGCACGTCGTTCAGCCGGCTCGCCAATTCAGCCTGCGGCAGGTTCAGCGCTCCGGGGACGTGACCGTGGGCGTACTCCTCCGGCTCACGCACATCGAGCAGCACCACGTCGTTCGGACGTATCTCTAGATCCGCGACATCAATACAGGGGATCTCGGCAGTCTCGGTCAACATGGCCCAGGTCATGTCGGTAACACCACGATTGGTTGCCTCGATGGCTACCATGTTCAGCGGACGCGCCGGCACCTCCGAGGTCAGTGTGTCGATGAATGGCGTTCGATCAAGCCGGGCCAGCGGATTGTAGAGCCGCTCAAAGCCGATGGTCGTGCTCGGCCGGCCGCACATGCCCTTGCCACAAGGGCCCTCGAAGTGGCCGGGGAAAACGGCCACCCAATCCGGCAGGCGCAGCAAGCGGGTAAGGCTATCATACTGGGCAGCAGCATCGCCGCCACCAAAATCCGGCCGGCCAACATCGCCGACCAGCAGAGCATCACCAGTCAAGACCATGGAGGGTTCGGGGCTGCGCGGAGGATTGGTCACTAGAATCGAAATCAACTCAGGCCGGTGGCCCGGCGTGTGCACCACGTGCAGGCGAAGCTGACCAAGCGGGAGATCTTCGCCATCGCTGAGCGGGCGGAAGGGGTAGGTCACCTCCGCCGCCTCGTATAAGCAGAGTTCGGCGCCGGTATGCTCGGCCAAACGACGGGCGCCCGAAATGTGGTCGGCGTGGACGTGCGTGTCGATCACGTAGCGCAGTTGGAAGTCGCGCTCGTGCAGCAGATCTTCGTATTGTTCTGTCTCCAACGCGGGATCGACAATTGCCGCCTCGTGAGACTGGCGGGAGGCAATGAGGTACGAGGCGCAGCCACACTTTTCGTTCAAGATTTGCTTGAAGTACATCTCAGTACCCTCCGGGTACAGTCCTACTGGTCGTCGATCGGCGTCGGCGCGATCATCGGCGTCCCTGACTGACGAATCTTCTCATTAAGCGCAGGCAGATCGGTATTCAGCAATTTCTGAAAACGATCTACCTGCCGGTCGATCCGACCGGCCAAATCGCCATACACCTCGATGGCCTGCCGGGTCGGCGCGTTGTCGGTAAAGTCCACGGCATATTTGAGCCCGGCCAGACGGCCGGAGAGGCGCAGACGTTCGGTGTAGTGCAGGTTGGTCTTGGGCTGCGCCTCGATCAGCGCCTCGTCCACGGCGACTAGATGGCGCTTCAGGCCGGTTACCATCGTGGTCAACGCCGCTTGGCCCTTCAGACGCCCGATCCAAATATCGAGCTGCCCAGTGATCTCGCGAATCTGGTTGATGGCGTCATGGGCTGCGGTGAGCTTCTCGTTGATCCGGCCGAGCAGGTCGAACTGCGCCTGCAGTTCCTCCCGTGAGCGCACGCCCCGTGGATCGGGCAGAATCTCGAATCGCTCGGTGTACGTCTTGTCTCCCACGGTCAGGCGCACCTGATACGTGCCGGGCAGTACCGCAGGACCCATGAGGAAGAAATCCATGCTCTCATCGCCCTTGACTTTATGGGCGTTGGGAAGCCGCATGTCCCAGATAAACCGGTTCAGCCCCTGAACCTTGGGGACGACCGGCTGCTCTTCATCGGCCACTACTTCCTCGCCGATGGAGAGATCCACCGGCTGGCCCTCCATGCCCTCAATGCCCAACTCAAGGGCACGCGTCTCGACGATGTCGAGCGCCTCACCGGTTCGCGCCGCCGGCTCCTTGTCCTGCTTGCTCTTGAAGGTACGCAGCTCAGTTCCAGCTTCATCGAGAAAGCTGAGGGTTATCTCGCCATCAGGCTCGGTGGGCAGATAGTAGCGCACGGCAACGCCGGCCGGTGGGTTGGTGCCCACATCCAAGTTCTTCGTCCGGTTCCGACCGTTCGGTTCCTGCTGGACACGATAGCCGTAGACCACCGGGCCGGCATAAGCGTAGTTCACCCCTGCCGCGAACTCCCTGGTCCACTCAGAGAGGCGATAACGCTCCGTGGGCGCCGGGACGAAGAGATGCGGCTCATCAGGCGTCGAAGCGCTGCCGGCCAGTTGATGCAGCATGGCCACGTCGTCAAGAATCCAGAAGGAGCGACCGTGCGTAGCCACCACCAGGTCACCATCCTTACGCATCAGGTCATGGATGGGTGTCACCGGGAGATTGCCGCCCAGGCGGCGCCAGTGTTCGCCGTCATCAAAAGAGACATAGATGCCGGTCTCTGTGCCGGCGTAGAGCAGGTCGCGACACTCAGGATCGGCGCGGATCACCCGCGTGAAGTCGCCGGGGGCGATGCCGTCGGTGATGCGCCGCCATGTCTTCCCATAATCTGCAGTCTTATAAAGGTAGGGTGTGCCGTCCTGCAGCTTGTAGCGTGTCGCCGCCAGGTAGGCAGTGCCTGGATCGAAGGGAGACACCTCGATGATGGAGATCAGCGACCATACCGGCAGATCGGGTGGGGTAATGTTCTCCCAATTTTGCCCGCCATCGCGCGAGAGCTGGACCAAACCGTCGTCCGTGCCCACCCAGAAGAGTCCTTGCTGGTGCGGTGACTCGACGAAGGCAAAGATCGTATCGTAGACCTCAGCCCCGGTGTTGTCCTTGGTCAATGGACCGCCGGACGACTCCTGCTTGCTTTTGTCATTTCGAGTCAGGTCGGGGGAGATAACCTCCCAGCTTTCGCCCTCATCGGTGGAGCGGAAGAGCTGATTGCCGGCTACATAGAGCACGTTAGGATCGTGCGGGGAGAGCGCCACCGGGAAGGTCCACTGGAAGCGGTACTTGAGAGCCTCCGCTCCCTCGCCCATGCCGATGACTTCCGGCCAAACGGTGATGTTTCGCTCATTCTCCGTCCGGCGATCATAGCGCCAGAGGAGGCCATTGCCGAATCCACTGCCTATAGCTCCACCAAAGATCACATCCGGGTTGTCGGGACGCACCGCAATGTAGCCACTCTCCCCGCCGCCGGGGACAAACCACTCAGTCTCACCAATGGCCCCCAGCAGCGACATGCTAGGCAGGCTTATGGCGGAGTTGTCCTGCTGTGAGCCGTAGACGCGGTACGGCACGCGCGTGTCGGTGGTTACGTGGTACAGCTGCGCCGTGGGCTGGTTATAGAGCGTGGACCAGGAGAGACCGCCATTAAAGGAAACCTGCGCTCCACCGTCGTTCCCCTCGATAAGCCGTCGGGGATTCTGTGAATCGATCCAGAGGTCGTGATTGTCGCCATGACCGGTGGCGATAGCATCAAAGGTCTTGCCGCCGTCCACCGACTTCCAGCAGGCCAGATTGAGCACCCAGCAAGTCTCGGCATCCTGCGGGTCAGCGAAGAGATGGGTATAGTACCAGGCGCGGCGGCGTAGCTTGGGATCATCACAGAGGCGCTGCCAGCTCTCCCCGCCGTCGTCCGAGCGGAAGAGCGCGCCGTCCTCCGCCTCGATCAATGCCCAAACGCGGTTGGTTTGCGCCGGCGAGACCGCCACCCCAATCTTACCGATAGTTCCCTTGGGCAATCCGGGGTTACGGGTGATCTCCGTCCAGCTGTCACCGCCGTCCGTCGAGCGGAAGAGCCCGCTACCGGGACCACCGCTGTTTAGCGACCAGGGAGTCCGTTGCGCTTCCCAGAGAGCGGCATAGAGCAGACGCGGATTGGTGGGATCAAGGGAGAGATCAATGCCGCCGGCGCGATCACCACGGAAGAGAATGTTGTCCCAGGTCTCTCCTCCATCTCGGGAGCGGAAGATGCCGCGCTCCTCATTCGGTCCGAAAGCATCACCCAGCGCGGCCACATAGACTAGATCCGGGTTTTCGGGGTGGATGCGAATTTTGGCGATGTGGCGCGTCTCCTGGAGGCCGATATTTCGCCAGGAACTGCCGCCATCGGTGGACTTGTAGACCCCGTCACCGTGGGAGACATCACCGCGGATTGTGGTCTCGCCCATGCCGGCATAGATCACATTGGGATCCGACGGCGCGACGGCCAGAGCGCCGACCGCCGCTGTCTGGAAGAAGCCATCCGATACGCACTCCCAATACGTACCGCCATCGGTGGTCTTCCAGACTCCCCCGGCACAGGCGCCGAAGTAGAAGGTCATCAGATCGCGGGGATCGCCCGCCACCGCCACAACACGGCCACCACGATGCGGGCCAATGCATCGCCATTCCAGCTGATCAAGTACGGGCGATACCATCTCTTGGGCGCTAGTAGATGCTTTTTCCACTGTATTCGTCATTCCGTCCCCCTAATCAGATGGTGCACAGCAACGAGTCACGAATACGCTCCGGTAGGGACGACTGCTCCGTCTCTGCGTCAGCCTGAGGCGTCCATGTTCCGTGGCGTCCTCCTCCGCTCGATAGCTTATCGTCCGACGTGCGTGGCAGTCGATACCTAATCCCCTTCGGAGCATCGTGGAGCTCAACGCCCGGGCGAACGCAGAGAGGACCAACGTCCCTGCAGCACCGTCGAGCAGGAGAGGACGCTGCGGGAGGGAACCATCGAGGGCGGACGCAGATAGCACAGCCGTCCCTACAACGTCCCTCTCGCGTTCAACGGTCATTCATCTGGCGGTTCTATCGCGAGAATCCCGAGGAGGGTCGATGGCACTTGATGCGGTCGGCGCCATCCATCGAGTGGAAGCATGATCGATCTCACTCTCTGTGAGTTCTTAGCGTGCACGTACATCCGATGGTACACCGCGTGAATATCCCGTATCATCTACTGATGTCCCACCCCGAAAACAGCGAACGCAATCGGCGCGAGAGTATCGGTCTTGCCTTCTTCTGGCTGGTCGTGCTGGCCTATGGCTTCTTTGTACCGTCAATCCTCAGTTGGAACACAGAGAGCCACCTCTACCCGGCATTTGCCGCGGTAGATCACGGCACCATGCGGATCGACGCCTACGAAAAGGGATTGGGCGACAAATCGTACTGGCAGGGTCACTACTACACCGATAAAGCGCCGGGGCTCTCCTTCCTGGCAATCCCGGTCTATGCCGCCATGCGGGTGGCCTTTCCGAAGGTCAAAGCCAGTGGATTTCACCTCTACAAACACATCAAGAACTACTACTACATCCCGGATAGTGTGAAATTCCTGCGCTACGCCATCACCTATCTCCTGGTGTCCCTGCCCTCGGCCGCCCTTGCCGTCTTGCTCTGGCTCTTCCTCATTCGCCTCACCGGGAACGTTGGCTGGTCGTTGGCCGTGGCCGCCATCTATGCCCTGGGCACGATCGCCTACGTCTACTCCATCTGGTTCTTCAGCCATCAGCTCTGCGCTGTGTTGTTGTTCGCCTCATTTCTTCTCCTCTTTTATCGAGTGCGAGGACAACCACCGAGCCAAGGAGTTCTGCTCGCCGCCGCCGGCGCCGGTCTCCTGGCCGGTTACAGCGTGATCAGCGAATATCCCACGATAATCATTGCCGGACTGCTCGGCGTGTATCTGCTTGTCGTGGCCCGTCGCAAGCTGATGACGGCTGCCGCTTTCATCATCGGCATGCTTCCCGCGGCGGCTCTCAACATCGGCTATAACCTGGCATCATTCGGCAAACCACTGGCCAACGGCTACAACTACGTCCACTCGTTGGCCTACCACACCCACGTGCACCCGGTGTTTCTGGGCCTGGGCAGCCCCGCGTCGTATGGCATCCAGGCGCCTAGCCTGAACACCCTCTACCAGATCACGCTGGGCGCCTATCGTGGCCTCTTCCTGATCAATCCCGTTCTGCTCCTCTTTATACCTGGGCTGTATTTCATGTGGAAACGACGCGATCTCCGTGCCGAATGGTGGCTCTGCTTGCTCGTCGTGCTGCTCTACTTCCTGCTGGATGCATCGCGCCCCCCCGACACCAACGGCTGGTCCGGTGGATCCAGCGTGGCGTCGCGCCATCTCACCCCAATGGTTCCTTTTATGATCGTGCCCATCATCTTTGGCCTGCGCAGTCAGACGTACCGCGTGGCGTTGGCCGTACTGGGGGCCATGTCGATAGCCCTCATGTTCATGACCGTCTCCTCCACCTACCTCTTCCCCTACACCGATCACAATCCTATAGTGAATGAGGTCTTTCCCAGCTTCTTTGGTGGGCAGATCGAGCAAAACTGGGTATTCCTCTGGAGCGCGAACTACGGTCTCGATGGCTTCGCCACGCTGCTCCCCTTCTTTGCCGTTGCCCTGATTCTCATCGGCTGGATGGTGCGTTTGCTCGCCGCCGGTCCCAAGCGCTCAGCTACCGCCCGACCGGCGGTGCCGAGCGAGGTAAGTTAGGCGAGCCGGTGCGCACGGGGATCCCCAATGGACTTTCGGCGCTGGGACGCCGGTTAGCGGCTCCCGCCATACCAGCGGCTCGGGAGCGCGCTGCCGGCCAGGCGCGCGCCACTACGATGGACTGGGCAATTATCCGTCAAGCAACGCTCCTTTGGCTGGTCACGCGCGTTGCCTTTATCGTCTTCACCATCTTCGCCGTGCCCTTCACCCACCAGAGTTCGCACGGTACGTACAGCCTGCGATCCTTCCCGCCCAGTTCACTCCTGGCGCAGTGGAATCGGTGGGATACCCAGTGGTACGGGGGAATCGCCACCAACGGGTATCACGAACTGCATACGGCTGCCTTCTTCCCCCTCTACCCGCTGTTCATCCGCTTGCTGGCCGGACTTATCGGCTTCGATCACCTCACGCTGGCCGCGTTGATCGTGGCCAATCTCGGCACACTCGCCGCTTTCATTGGTCTCGCGCTGGTCTGTCGGGATGAGTTTGGCGCCGCGATGGTTCCCTTCACCATTCGCGCCCTCGCCGCCTTTCCGCTCGCCTTTTTCCTCGCCGGCGGCTACTCCGATAGTCTCTTCCTCGCCTTCACCACCTTCACGCTGCTCTTTGCCCGGCGGGGCGCCTGGCTCCCCGCGTTTGTCTGCGCCATGCTGGCCACCTGGACCCGTGCTTTTGGCATCGCGCTCATCCTGCCTCTCCTCTGGGAGTACGTGCAGCAGCATCGCGGCGCCGGTGGCGACTGGCGGACATCACTCGCCCCACGCATCATCCTCGAAGCTCTCGCCCTGGCCGCCGCGGTTCCCCTCGCGTTAGCGCTCTGGGCCTTGTATCTCTGGCGCCGTTTCGGCGACCCCTTTGCCTATCTCACCGCGGAGCGCCAATTCTGGAATCACTACTCAGTGTCGCCCTGGCAGTGGGTGTCCAGTGCGGTAACCACCATGCAACATCTACCCGCCTGGTCATTTCCCCAGGAGCGCGCCCTCTTTGACCTGATACCCGTGGTGACGTTCCTGCTCCTCACCCTGTTGACCATTCGCCGGCTGCCCACCTCATTCACCCTCTATCTACTCGGCATCATGGCAATCGTCTTCACCTCGTCAATCCCGCTCGATTTCATCCCCTTCAACGGTGAGGGACGCTACATGCTGGCCGCCATGCCGCTGTTCCTGCTCCTCGGCCGTTTGATCTCCCGCCGCCCCGCCCTGGACCTGCTGATCGTCAGCGGTGGGTTCCTCCTCCAAGGCCTCTTCACCGCCTTCTTCCTGCGTGGTGGATGGCTGGTGTAGGGAGGGTAAGGCAAGCTTATCGCAACGATGTAGCGACTTCCTCGAGCCGTCGCAGGAACTGGCGATCTTGCAGACGTTCCAACACCGGTCGCGCTTGTTCCAATGGAGTGGGATTTTGCGTCAGCTGCGCGAGGATGATGCGCATGCGCGCCGCGTGAGGGATCAAGCCATGACTTTCGGCATCGTCGATGGCCGCGGCCAGCCTGGCGGTGTCAGCGGCGGCGAGTGCCAGGGCGATTTCGCGGCACCGCACAATCAAATCGATCGAGCCGCACTCCGGCTCTCGCTGGATGTAGTCAAGTACTGCATCGGGCGGAGCAAGCCCGCGTTCGGTGAAGAACTGGAGAGGTAGCATGACGGTGGCCGCGAATGGAAAGTTCGCGGAATCGGCCTTGGCGGGATCGTCCTCCCGACAGGCATCAATTATGGCGGAGACTGGCGACTCAGACGGCGTCGGCAATATCCGTCTGAGGAACGCGGCCGCGACATCGGCGGCGGCACGGTCATCACGGGCCATGGCTAGATGGAGGGCGGACATGTAGGCCGGAGTGAGAAGCCTCGCGCCGCTCTCATCCTGAATCTGATTCCGTATCTCCTCGATGGACGGCATGAAATCAACACACGCCGCCCATTGACCACTAAAACATGCGGCCTGCATCGCGACAGCGACGGCCAATGTGACGTGGATAAGCGACTCCCCTGGCTGTGTCTGCCGAAGCGCTTCGTACCCAAACGCGATGCACCGTTCGTAGTCGCCGAGGTTATGATGCGCCCAGACGATCGATTGGAGTGCGTCGCCGCGCTCCATCGCGGTAAGAGTGGGAGCGTTCAGCCGGCGTTCTCCCGCCTGTATCACGTCGCGGTGCATGCCCCCACGGTATGACACTCCCATATAGCCGTCAAGCGCGAGGCTAAAGGACTCCCAGTCTCCCTGCTGCTCGAAGTAGTCCGCCGCGGCAAGGCTGACACGCTGCCCCTCCGCGATTTCGGCGCTCGATAGAGAGGAACCGTGAACGCGGATGGATGAGAGAATCTTCACCACGCGTAATCGCCACAAC